>NZ_JAKFZM010000014.1:0-122149 GCF_021654205.1 Leisingera sp. MMG026
ATGGATCATACATACACCCCCGAGGATCTCAACGCGGTCATCCGCCAGCATTCCGAATGGATCGCCGCCCAGCTGCATGCGCAGCGCGAGAGCCTGTTCCCCCCGAATGCCACCAAATCGATGCGCAAATTCACCTCCGGTGAGGCCGCGGCCCTGCTGGGGGTCAATGATTCCTACCTGCGCAAGCTGCATCTCGACGGCAAGGGCCCCTCGCCCGAACTGACCGCCGGCAACCGCCGCCAATACACCGCCGAGGACATCCAGGAACTGCGGGTGCTGCTGGAGAAAACCGCCCGCAAGCCGGGCGATTACCTGCCCGGCCGCCGCCTCCAGCCGGAAGAGGGTGCAGGCTACGCCGACCACATGCAGATCATCGGCGTGATGAATTTCAAGGGCGGCTCCGGCAAAACCACCACTTCCGCCCATCTGGCACAGCGCCTGGCGCTCAAAGGCTACCGGGTGCTGGCGATCGACCTCGATCCGCAGGCCTCGCTGACGGCGCTGCACGGTGTGCAGCCGGAATTCGACCTCAAGGACGGCGGCACCCTGTTTGATGCCATCCGCTATGACGACCCCGCGCCGATCAGCTCGGTGATCCGCAAGACCTATATCCCGAACCTCGACCTGATCCCCGGCAATCTCGAACTGATGGAGTTTGAGCATGACACCCCCCGCGCCCTGGCGCAGGGCAATGCCGGATTGTTCTTTTTCCGGGTCAAAGAGGCGCTGACGCAGGTCGATTCCGACTATGACGTGGTGGTCATCGACTGCCCGCCGCAGCTGGGGTTCCTCACCATGTCGGCGCTCTCTGCCGCCACCGGCGTGCTGGTGACGATTCACCCGGAAATGCTCGACGTGATGTCGATGTCGCAATTCCTGCGCATGACCGCCGACCTGATGGATGTGATCGCTCAGTCCGGCGCCGATATGTCGCACGACTGGATGCGCTACCTGCTCACCCGCTATGAACCCTCGGACGCGCCGCAGAACCGCATCGTCGCCTTCCTGCGCACCATGTACGGCGAAAAGGTGCTGAACGCGCAGATGCTGAAATCCACCGCGGTTTCCGACGCGGGCCTCACCAAACAGACCCTGTACGAAGTCGAACGCAGTGCTTTCACCCGCTCGACCTATGACCGCGCCGTCGAAAGCCTCAACGCCGTCAACGACGAAATCAGCCAGCTCATTCAGGAAACATGGGGGCGCAAATGACCAGCAGCAAGAAATCCCGCCTGTCGATGCTCGACAGCCTCGCCGCAGCCGGAGCGCCCTCCCCTGCCCCGGCGTCGTCGATGATGACCAGCAACCGCGCCCTGCGCTCGGCCCGCGACGCGGTGGATTCGCACCGGGTCTGGGATCTGGAACCGCATCAGATCGAAGACACGCGGATCGCCGACCGGCTTGATCCCGAAGACATTGTCGACCTGCGCGACGCGATTGAGACCAACGGCCAGACCGTGCCCGTCCTGGTGCGCCGCCACCCGACGGAACCGGACCGCTATCTGCTGGTCTATGGCCGCCGCAGGCTGGAGGCGATCCGCTCGTCGGACAAGGTTGCCAAAGTGCGCGCACTGGTGGCCAATCTGGACGATGACGCCGCCGTCCGGGCGCAGATCTCCGAAAACATGGCCCGCCGCGACCTCACATTCATTGAAAAGGCGCTGTTTGCGCTGGAGCTGGTCGAAAACGGCTTTGGCAACCAATCGCAGGTGGCCGAGGTTCTGACCGTCACCAAATCCTCTGTCTCTATGGCCATCGCCATTGCCGAGACCATCACCCCCGGTCTTGCCCGCGCCATCGGCCCGGCCCAGGGCATCGGCCGCCCCCGCTGGGACGCGCTGGCCAGGGCGATTGACGAAACCGGTGCGGACCACACCGCGCTGGCCCAAACCGCCGAGCGGGTCTACACCGACTTTGCCATATCCGCGGTGACTGACGATGGCACAAACAGCGCCGCCGCCGACCCTTCGGTGATGGCGTTTGAGGCGGTATTCAAGGCCGCGGTCCCCGCCCCTGCCCCGCAGCCTGCCAAACCACCGGCCAAAGCCGCGCCGGCAGCGCAGAAACTGACAATCGGCGGCAAGCGCAGCGCAACCCTGCGCCGTTCCGCCAAGGGTGTAAACCTGGAACTGGCTGGCGGCGATTTTGCCGACTGGTTCGAGGCCGAGGCCCAAACCCTGATCCAAGAACTTCACGACCGTTGGCAAAATCGGTCGGAAGGTTAATTAATAACAATAACTTAGGAGGCACAGAGCAGACTAAAAAGAAGGCCCCGCAAAGACGAAGCTCCACGAGACCTACTTGTTTCTAGCACCTTCAAGTTAGTGGCAGGAGCCGTTTTCCGCAAGTCCATTGTGATTCGCGGGCCGCTCTTTTTTTGTCTTTCGTGATGAACACATGGGATATATGCCCCTCACGCCTTTTGGGCGAACGGTGGATGCTGTGCTGGTGAAACAGCAGGCTGCCGCCGAACAGGCTGGTTTGACCAGCGCTGTCAGCAAATGGGACGCGCTGCGCGAACTGGCCGCCGCCCGCAAACTTTACGGGCTCAGCGACCGTGATGTGTCGGTACTGCAGGCGCTTCTCAGCTTCTTGCCCGGCAAGATGATCGAACCGCAGCCCGGCACCCCGGTGGTGCACCCGTCCAACCGGGTGATCTGCGAGCGTCTGAACGGCATGCCCAACTCCACCATGCGCCGCCACATGGCCAAGCTGGTGCAGGCCGGCATCCTGATCCGCCGCGACAGCCCCAACGGCAAACGCTACGTGCGCCGCTACCAGGGCGAGCGTGTTGCCTATGGCTTCGACCTCTCCCCCCTCGCTCTGCGCTATGCTGAATTCTCTCAGGCTGCCGAGGCAGAGCGCGCCCAACAGGCCCGTATCAAGCAACTGCGCGAGACCGTCAGCCTTATGCGCCGCGACCTTCTGAACCTCGCCCTTTGCGGTGCGGCGGAAAGGTCAGATCTCAGCATCTGGGACCAGTATCAGGACCTCGCCCAGCTCACCGCCCGCAGCCTGCGGCGTAAACTTGATCTGGGCGAATTGGAGCAGATTCAGGACCAGCTCGTCACAGCTCTCAGTAACCTGCAAACTCATTTAGAGCCTGTATTTTCACAGAAACTGAGCACCAGTGACGCCCAAATTGAGCACCACTATCAGAATTCAAAGAAAGACTCATTTGAATCTGAACAGGCCGTTAAGCCAGCGCACGCAGCAAATACGGAATCGAAAGACGGACCCGGCTATGCTGAGAAAGCTTCAGCAGAAAGGCCGGCCCACCGTGAAACACCTCCCCAACCGACTGAGGCCCCTGCCCCGAGCGGCCCAAGCCTGCCGCTTCGTCTGATCCTCGCCGCCTGCGGCGAAATCCAAAGCTATGCCGATGGCGCCATCCGCCACTGGGCCGACCTGCTGCGCGCCGCTGACACCGTGCGCCCGATGATGGGGGTTTCCAGCGCCGTCTGGGAAGAAGCCAAAACCGCCATGGGAGCCGCCGAAGCCTCCGTGGTGATTGCAGCAATGCTGGAGCGTTTCGGCGATATCCGTTCTCCCGGCGGATATCTGCGGCACCTCAGCGCCAAGGCAGTTTCTGGTCATTTTACCAGCAGCCCGATGATCATGGCACTGGCCCGCCGCGAAACCGCTTAAAGTTCACAGCTGTGAACTCCTCAATTGTTTGCTCTGAAGAACTCCGGAAACGGGTTTCAACTCGACCCGGAAACAAAATTCCTGGCGGTGGAGAATGTACAGCTGAATGTAAACGTAGAGCCTTTTCCAGGTTTGGAACGCACATCAATTTCGCCGCCCATCAGATGCGCCAGACGGGAGGCAATTCCCAGCCCCAGGCCGGTTCCGCCGAAATCCCGGGTTGCGGAACTGTTGACCTGGGAAAACGCATTGAAGACGCTGGCCAGCTTGTCTTCGGGTATACCGATGCCGGTGTCTTCGACAGCGATACTAAACCGGGTCTGAGAGGCCATTCCGGTTCCGGTGACTTTGACTGTCACGGCCCCGTTCTCAGTGAATTTCACCGCGTTGCCGACCAGGTTGACAATGATCTGCCGGATCCGGCCCTCGTCGCCCAGAATGGCAGAAGGCAAACCCGATTCATAATCCAGCCGCAAGGCCACCCGGCTTTCTGCCGCATTGGCTTCCAGCATACGGACAACACCCGAAAGCAGGTCGCGAATATCAAGCGGCTGGCTTCTAAGCTCCAGCTTGCCGGACTCGATCTTAGAGAAATCGAGTATCTCGTTGATGATTTCCAGCAAGGCTTCACCTGACTCCGAAATGGTCCGGGCAAAAAGCGCCTGGTCCTCGTCCAAGTCCGTTTCCTCCAGCAATGACGCCATTCCCATTACACCGTTCATCGGGGTTCTGATCTCGTGACTCATGGTGGCGAGAAACTCGGATTTAGCCTTGTTCCCGGCCTCAGCGGCGCGGGTTCGTTCTTTTACCTTTTCCTCAAGCGAGGCCGTAAGTTCCGTCAAATCTGCATTGCTGCGGTCGAGATGGGTCAGCACCTCGGCGAAAGCCAGTGCCAAACGGCCGATTTCGTCCCGGCCGCAATCGGGGACGCTCTGAGGGCGGCTGCCCTGGCGGATGCTGTCCGCGAAGTCCGTCAGCCGCTTGACCGGTCTGGTAATCCTGTTGGCCATGATGATGGCAGCAAGTGATGCAAACAGAGCGCAGAGACCCGACAGCAGCAGGATCCGGCTGACATGGGCCATCCATTCCTGGTCCAGACGGGCCGTTGAAAACTCCAGCACCACATAGCCAAGCCGGGTGTCCGCCGTTGCCAGAACCGGGCCTGCGGCTGTGATCCGGCCGTCGCCGGTTGAGACCGACCACTGCTTGTGGTCAATGGCAGGGCGCAGGAGCGGATCGGCGAACCGCCGGCCGCGCAGAGGATTGGTCTCGGTGCCATCAGTCAGCACCCGGGTGCCGGCGTCCAGGATCAGCGCGCGTATTGCGCCCTCGCTGGCCAGCGCAGACCCCGCCTGTTGCCTTAACTGTTTGATATCAAATTCATAAAGCGGTTCAAGTATGGCTTCGCCCAAGGTTTTGGCGAGATCGGTCACATGCCGTTCGTAGGCATCAACGGAGTTTTTGTAGGCAAGGGTCAGAGAAATGCCCGAAATGGCTGCGGCCACCGCCAGAACAATCAATACAGTGTAGACAACCAGTTTGGTTCTGAGGCTGGACACAAACAAATCAGTCTCCGCTGATGAGAATTGCAACCGGGGCTTGGAATTGGTCCAGCAGCTCCTGGGTTGAGACCGGGATGGAATCAAACTTGGTGGTGCCTTCAAAGTCCTGCAATACGCTGCGGCCGGGGCCGGATTGATCCATGCCGGTCAACACGGCCAGCAGCGTCTGGGAAAAGGCGGCGGAGGCATCAGGCGAGACGCTGACGACATGGCGCGGAATGGCATTGGTTTCCAGTAGGATTGACAGATCTTCAAAATCGCCGCCGGCGTGCATCTTGAGGCCGCGCAGCGACATGGCGCCGGCATCCACCAGACCGCGCAGCACCCATTCGAGGGTGTTTCCGTCGTCGCCGGAAAAGACATAGGCTGTGCCGCTGTCCGGACGTTCAGCCCGGAGGTTCGGAAGGGCGGCCAACGGCACGATCTGTTCCCCGATGGCCAGTCGCGGCAGGATGTAACCGCTGGAGGAAAACGGTTCCTCAAAGGCGACAACCTTGCCCTTGAGGTCTGCGAGCGCTTGAATGCCGCTGTCCTGGCGGGCAAAGATCACGGATTGATATTGGGCAATTCCCTTTTTCCAGCGGCGGGCCAGCAGGCGGCTGCCGCATTCGGCGCGGACTGCCAGTGATACAAGCGGGCTGTCTATGTAAATGTCGACGGCACCTGTGCGCAGGAGGTCGGACATTTCGCTGATATCCCGTGCGATTGTCACACTGGCGCCGGTGATGCCCTGATCCTGCAGCTGCGCTGCGAGGTGGCGGGCAAAGGGAAGGAAGGTGCGGGTTTCCTTGACCGGTTCGTCGCTGATGGTGCCGATCACCAGCATCCGGGCAGCGGCGGTCTGGCCGGTCAACAGGCCAAGGCACAGGCAAAGCAGAAACACCGGTCTTTTGAAATGCATGGCTGGCCTCATTCTTGAAAAACAGCGCGACTGATGAGTGCTTCTTTACCGCACAAATTGCGTACAAAAAGGTAAAAGGTCGATTTTTAACTTGTCTGCGGCCGCTGCCTGGAGGGGGTTTTCCAAATCCAGGCGGCTGCAGCGCTGATGGCACTGGCAGCGGCGGCGCGCGGACAGGCCGGGGCAAGGACCGGGACGGGGGCAGAAACGAGGGCAGGGCGGGCGGCACGGGTGTTGCGCCGCCCGCCGTTCAAATCAGCCGGAGCCGCAGGATACGGGCAGACGGCTGCGCCGAGGGGGCAGGCAGGGCGCCTAGGCCAGATCAGACAGGCCGGCTGCGGCTTTTTGCAGAGCGGGCAGGAAATCCGTCAGATCCTGCAGGCTGCGGCGCTGCACCGGGGCGTGCACGGACAGCGTGGCCAGGAGCCGGCTGTGCGCGTCCCGCACCGGCACGGCGACGGCAACCATGCCGGAAATGAACTCCTCGGCGTCGGTGGAATAGCCGCGGCTGCGGATGGCGGCCAATTCAGTGCCGAGGGCATCCGGGTCGGTGCAGCTTTGCCCGGTCACCGCTTCCAGCGGGCGGGCGTGCAGCACCGCCTGCAGCGTGCTGGGCTTCAGCGATGACAGATACATCTTGCCGCTGGCGGTGCAATGGAACGGCACCTGGGTGCCGATCGGCAGCTGGATGCGCAGCGGCCATTTGGTTTCCACCCGGTCGAGGTAGGTCATGCCTTCGCGGTCGGGGGTGGCGAGATTGCAGGTCTCGCCCAGTTCTTCCGCCACGCCTTTCAGGATGCTGAGCCGGGCGGTGCGCAGATGTTCGGATGACATGGTGTCCAGCGCCATCCGGCGCAGGCGGGGACCGGGACCATAGGCGCGCCCGTCAAGGTCGCGCTGCAAAAACCCTTCGGCCTCGGCGGTTTGCATCAGCCGGTGAACGGTGGGCTTGGGCAGGCCCATCGCCTCGATCATCTCGGCCGGTTTGACGGCGGTGCCGCGGCGGGCGATCTCCTCCAGCAGCACCAGAAGGCGCAGGTTGGTGGGGATCTGCCCCTCTTTCTTATCGGACGCGTCGTCTGCCATCACCGCCTAATCCCTATTTGCCCGGCAGCAGCACCAGCGCGAAATCGGGAACCAGCGAGACCAGCACCCAGACCCCGATCAGGGCTGCAAGGTAAGGGACTGTATAGCGAAGCAGTCGGAAATACGGAACACCGGTGACGCCGGATGCGACATAGAGGTTGAGGCCGTAGGGCGGGGTGATGAAGCCGATGGAGGCGCCGACCAGGAAGATCACCGAGAAGTGGATCGGATCGACCCCGACCGAGGCCGCGATGGGGGCCAGGATCGGCGCCAGGATGATGGTGACCGGCAGGCTTTCCAGCACCATGCCGGAGAAGAACACAATCACCATCGAGGTGAACAGCACCGCGTGGTAGCCGCCCATCGAGGTGACAAAATCGCCGATGGTCTGCTGGGCGCCCAAGAGCGACAGGATCTGCTGCATCACCACGGAGATTGCGATCAGCGGCGCCAGGATGCCGGTGATCTGCGCCGAGCGCACGACGATTGAGGGGATCTGCGGGATGGTGAAGCCTTCGACCACCAGCATCTCGGCGTAGGATTTCTCCTCCCATGATTTGCCGCTGCCGGCGCCGGTGAGTTTGGTCGCCACCCAGGACAGCACGCCTGCGATGACACAGAAGCCGACGGTGACGCCTGCGGCCTCGGTGGGGGAGAACTTGCCGGTGTAGATACCCCAGAGCACCAGCCCGATGGCAAAGAAGCCGAGCCAGGCGCCAAAGGCGGTTTTCAGGACGCGGGTCAGCTGCAGCGGGATCAGGAAGCCCCAGCCATTGCGGCGGCAGATGATCCAGCAGGCGAATTGCATGCCGACAACCATCATCGCGCCGGGCAGGATGCCGGCCACAAACAGGTCCGAGATCGGCAGGTTCATCAGGAAGCCGTAGACGATGAAAATGATCGACGGCGGGATGATGATGCCCACCGTGCCGCCTGCGGCGGCGGTGGCGGCCGAGAAGCGCTCGTCATAGCCGCCTTTGACCATTTCCGGGTGCAGCATCGAGCCGATTGTGGCCGTTGTGGCCGAGTTAGAGCCTGATATGGCGGCAAACAACCCGCAGGCGCCAAGCGAGGCCATCGCCAGCCCGCCGCGCATCCAGCCGAGGCAGGCATAGGCGAAGTCGGACAGGCGCCGGGCGATGCCGGACTGGTTGATCAGGTCGCCGGTGAGGATGAACAGCGGCATCGCCAGAAGGGCAAAGCCCTTGTTGAACACATTCAAGAGCTCGGCGCCCATATTGTCGAGGGTCAGCCCCAGCACAAAGGAGCAGCCGATGACCCAATAGCCGATCACCAGCAGCACCGGCACGCCGAGCATGAACAGGAAGGTGACCCCAAGCGAGATCAGCGTGACCCAGGTTCCGGTGTCCATTACACGTCTCCTCCGATCACGGCCTGTTTGATCAGCGGCGCGCCGCTGCGGAAATTTCGGATGTCATCGGCAAGGTTTTCAAACACCCGGCCGATCATCAGGATAAAGGCCAGCGGCGCGGTGATCAGGAACCACCATTGCAGCACGCTGTCGGTGCCCAGCACGATCTGAAAATTCGAGGCCGACAGCGCCGTCATCCGGCTGGTGGTGACAAAGACGATGACGGCAAAGCCGAACCACAGCACGGCGTCCAGGGTGAGGCAGCCCAGCTGCGCCCAGCGGGGCATGACGGTGCGGAATTCATTGAAGCTGAGATGGGTGCGCAGGCGCACGTTGAAGGCGGCGCCGAACCAGGCCATCACCATGAACAAGAGCGGCGGGATGGTGGTGGACCAGGGCTGCTGGTTCTTGAACACAAAGCGGTCAATGACGCCCCAGAAGATGATGAAGGCAATGGCCAGATAGCTCCACACCATGATGGTGCGCTCCAGGTGCCGGTCCAAAAGCGGCACCAGCCGGTAAACCAGCATCACCAATAGCCCGCCAAGAGCCGCCGCAATGGTGCCAAGCACCCAGGCGGCGTTGCTTTGCAGGGCGTTGCGGATTTCCCAGCTGTCTTGCGATGCAAATGCGCTGAAAATCGCGCTGATATCAGACCAGAGCGTCATGCGTTCCTCCCATCAAGCCTCCGGTCTCCCGTTCCGGAGGGGCAGGCCCCGGCGCGGTATGCTGCGCCAGGCCCCGGTTTTGTCAGCCTAGGCGGCTGTCAGGCTTTCCACCAGCGGCGGGGTTCCACGTTTTCGGGCTTCATGTCTTTGTCGACTTCGCGCGCGATGTTGTAGATTTCCTGATAGGTGTCGATGCCGCCGGCCCAGCCGTTCAGACGGTCGCGCCACTGCTCCCACAGCTGCGGCTGGAACTCGGGCGAGCACATTTCCTCGGCCATGCGGATTTCGCTGTCCGGCAGGAAGGCGGGGCGCACGTCGTTTTCCACAAACATGGTGCCGGGCAGCTGCGGATCGCTGAAGCCGACGGTTTTGACCAGCGCGGCCTCATTCGCGGCCTGCACATGGGCCTGCGCCCAATAGGCGCTCTCCAGCACCGCGTCCTGCAGGTAGCCTTCGAGACTGTCAAAGACCTTGGCCGACATTGAGGTGTGTTCGGTGCCGCAGAAGAATTTGAGGTCCACAGACTGCGAAACCACCGGCGACATGTTGGCATAGGCCACCGCAGAGGCCCAGGTTTCGGCGCCGTCGATCAGACCCTGTTTGAGGCCGTCCAGGGTTTCTTCCCAGGCGACGGGGACCGGGTTCAGATTCAGCGCCTTCATGGCGATGCGGCCGAGCTGGGTGCCGGTGACGCGGTTCTTGGTGCCGAACAGCTGCTCCAGCTTGGTGATGGTCGGCTGGTCCTTGTATTTCAGGCCCAGCTGGATACCGCGGAGTTCACAGTGGCTGAACAGGAATTTCAGCCCGTGGCGTTTTTCCAGCGGGTCGCGCAGGATTTCCTGGCTCTTGGGGTGATAGAGGAAATGATACTGCGAGGCGCGGCCGGGGAACATGAAGGCATAGTCCAGCACGTTCAGATAGGGCGCGCCGCCGGCCGAGTTCTGGGTGGAGGCCGCGTAGATATCAACGATGCCCTGCTGGGTTTTCTCAACGCAGCTCAGCTGGCCGCAGATCTGATTGTCGCCGATGAATTCAATCCGGATCTCGCCGTCGGTGCGGGATTCAAGGTCGCGGGCAAACTCCAGCGCGCCGGCCCGTTCGATCAACAGGTTGCGGGCGTTAAAACCCGAGGCGCCGAATTTCAGCGTGTGCTTGGCGGGCTTGGAAAAGCGCCGCTCGTAAGTCGATTCTGCGGCTGATGCGAGATTCGCCAGGCTCATCGCGCCGCCAAAGCTGCCGGCCGCCAGCAGCGTCGAGCTCATCCCGTAAGTGCCTGCAACCTTGAACAGATCCCGCCGTGATATGCGGTTCAGTTTATCGGTGACCCCCATAATTTTCCTCCCTAAGATCAATTATTGAGACGTTTGGTATCAAAAATAGCTAGCTTATTTCATGCAATCTGTATAGAAGTTTTTTCCTGACAGAGTCGGGAGAGGGTCGTGGAAGCAGATTTCATTGTTATCGGAGCAGGGTCGTCGGGCTGCGTGATTGCCAACCGGCTGAGTGCGGATCCGCGCAATAAGGTGGTGCTGCTGGAGGCCGGCGGGCGCGACACAAACCCCTGGATCCACATCCCGGTCGGTTATTTCAAAACCATGCATAACCCGTCCGTTGACTGGTGCTACAAAACCGAGCCCGATCCGGGGCTGAACGGGCGGTCGATCGACTGGCCGCGGGGCAAGGTTCTGGGCGGGTCGTCGTCGCTGAACGGGCTTTTGTATGTGCGCGGCCAAAAGGAGGATTACGACCGCTGGCGCCAGATGGGCAATGAGGGCTGGGGCTGGGACGATGTGCTGCCCTTGTTCAAACGATCCGAGGATCAGGAGCGCGGCGCGGATGAGTTTCATGGCGCGGGCGGGCCGCTGACAGTCTCTAACATGCGCATTCAGCGCCCGATCTGCGATGCCTGGGTGGCGGCGGCGCAGGAGGCGGGATATCCGTTCAACCCCGATTACAACGGGGCCGCGCAGGAGGGGGTGGGGTATTTCCAGCTGACCACCCGCAACGGGCGGCGCTGCAGTGCTGCGGTGGCGTTTTTGAAACCGGCGCGGGAGCGGGCGAACCTGCAGATCATCACCAATGCGCTGGTGGAAAAGATTGATCTGGACGGGCGCCGGGTCACTGGCGTGACCTATCTGGACCGTGCAGGCCAGCGGCAAGGCCTGACCGCGCGCAAGGAGGTGATCCTGTCGGCGGGGGCGATCAACTCACCCCAGACGCTGATGCTGTCGGGGATTGGCCCGGCGGAGCAGCTGAAGGCCAACGGTATTGATGTTGCGGCGGACCTGCCGGGGGTGGGGCAGGGGCTGCAGGACCATCTGCAGGCGCGGCTGGTGTACAAATGCAACGAGCCGACGCTGAACGACGAGGTGCGCAGCCTGTTCAATCAGGCGCGGATCGCCTTGAAATACGCGCTGTTCCGGGCCGGGCCGATGACGATGGCGGCCAGTCTGGCGACCGGTTTCATGAAAACCCGGCCCGACCTGGCAACGCCGGACATCCAGTTCCATGTGCAGCCCTGGTCGGCGGACAGCCCGGGCGAGGGGGTGCATCCGTTCTCGGCCTTTACCATGTCGGTGTGCCAGCTGCGCCCCGAAAGCCGGGGTGAGATCCGGCTGAACGGGCCGGATCCAAAGACCTATCCCAAGATCCACCCGAACTATCTGGCGACGGAGACGGATTGCAGGACCCTGGTGGACGGGGTGAACATTGCCCGCCGCATTGCCCGGCATAATCCGCTGGCCTCCAAGATCGCCGCGGAGTTCCGGCCTGATGCGGATCTCGCGATAGAGGATTACGCGGGCACGCTGGACTGGGCGCGCGGCAATTCGGTGTCGATCTATCATCCGACCGGCACCTGCAGGATGGGGCAGGGGGCGGATGCGGTGGTGGACGCGGACCTGCGGGTGCATGGGGTGCAGGGGCTGCGGGTGGCGGATTGCTCGATCATGCCCGAGATCGTCTCGGGCAACACCAATGCGCCGGCCATCATGATCGGTGAAAAGGCCAGCGATCTGGTGATGGCGGCGGACTGAGAAAGAGAGAGACGACGGCACTCCGGGGAGTGCCGCCGCTGTTGGGTTTTCCTGCCGGTTTTTAGATCAGGAAGTGATCCTCGGTCAGGGCTGAGGCCTGCACATCCAGCAGGGTGATCGATCCGTCATCCCCAAGGTCGATCAGCGCATTGCCGCCGTCCTGCGAGATTGCGCCGGACAGATCATCAAAGCTGCCGAAGCCGAAACCGCCACCAGTGAAGTCCAGCAGCTCGCCATCGGCAGAGGTGTTGAAGTCGGTGATCACGTCATTGCCGAAGCCCTCGTTGAAGACAAAGGCATCGGCGCCGCGCCCGCCTGTCAGCTGGTCATTGCCGGCGCCGCCGTCCAGCGTGTCGCGTCCGCGCCCGCCTGCGATACGGTCACTGCCTGCACCGCCGTCGGCCAGGTCGCGCCCGCGGCCGCCAAACAGCACATCCGCGCCATCGCCGCCATCCAGGGTATCCGCGCCGCGCTGGCCGCGCAGCAGGTCGTTGCCCCGGCCGCCGTCGATGTAGTCGCTGCCCGCACCGCCGGACAGCACATCCGCGCCGCCTTCGGCCAGGTCGACCACGATGCGCAAGAGCTGCTCCTCGCCGCTGTTGCGGGTAAAGTCGCCCTCGGCCGGATCAACACTGGTGCCTGCGGCGGTGGTGCCGCCCAGGATGTTGACCGGGGTGCCGTCCGGAATGCCTTCGGAGCCGTTGAAGCCCTCGTGCTGGCGGACCACGCCGTTCTCGGCGGTGCCCTGATCGCGGGCGGTCTGGTTCAGGAAGGCAGCCCCTTCTTCGGTGTTCACCTCGGTGCCGGCATCCAGCACATCGCTGCCGAAACGTTCGATCACCAGCGGCCCGGCAAAATTGCCGTCGGCGTCAAAGATGAAATCCTGCAGCGCATCGTCGGGCGAGGCCAGGAAAGCATCGTTGGAGGGGATCACCATGGTGGCCCAGGTAAAGAAGCCCTGGCCGACCTGATCGGCGTTCACATTGAGGGTGAAGCTGGCGCTTTCGCCCGGGTCGATCGGCCCCGGCGCGCCGCTGCCGCCGGTGATGGTGGCATCAACGCCGCCACCTGCGACCTGCTGGTTGAACTCGGCTGCGATGCCTTCGACGCTGCCGTCTTCGGCAATGCGCTCCAGCCCGCCGCTGGCGGCCTCGCCATCGGTCCAGAGGTCAAAGTTGTCGCCGTCGTGAAAGCCGAACCAGACCGGGGTCAGGAAAGTGCCGCCTTCGCCCAGCGTGTTGGTCACGGTGACGGTGATCGCCTCGCCGTCGCCGATGGCATCGCCGCGGATCACGTCATTGCCGCCGCCGCCATTGATGGTATCGCCGCCGCCACCCCCGGCCAGCAGGTTATCCCCGGCATCGCCGTTCAGCACGTCGTTGTTTGCCGAGCCGGTCAGGTTTTCAATGTTCAGCAGCGTATCCACAACCGCACCGTTCGGACCCTGATAGACTGCGGCGCCGGAATTCAGGTCGGCAATCACAGCCGCGCCGATGTCCTGGAAATCTGCGGTGTCGATGCCCGCGCCGCCGTCGGTCACATCTGCACCGCCGCCGCCGCGCAGGATGTCGTTGCCATCGCCGCCTTCCAGCACGTCATTGCCGCCGCGGCCCACCAGCAGGTCGTTGCCATCATTGCCGGTCAGCGTGTTGGCACCGCCGTCGCCGAACAGCTGGTCGTCATTGTCCGACCCGTCGAGGTTTTCAAAGCCGCTGAAGTTTTCGAACACGGTGGTGGTTTCATTCGGCTGATACGACGCGCTGCCAGAGCCAAGATCCGCGACCACCTCAGCCCCGATATTGACGAAGCTGTTGGTGTCGGTGCCATCGCCGCCGGTCAGGACGTCCACGCCGCCGCCGCCTGCGATAAAGTCGTCGCCATCGCCGCCGTCAATGGCGTTGGGGGCGGCGCCCAAGGCACGGATATCATCGTTGTTGGCGGAACCGGTGATGTTTTCGATGCCGGTGAATTCTTCCTCGATCAGCGGGCCGTTGCCGCCGCCGCCGGTGTAGGATGCGGTTCCCGAACCGTCCGCGTTCAGCACCACAGTGACGCCGGCGATTGAGGCATCTGCGGCGCCCTGGTTGATGTTGGCAAAGGAGTTGGTGTCGATGCCCGCGCCGCCGTCGATTGTGTCCACGCCGCCGCCGCCGCTGAGGATGTCATTGCCGCCGCCTCCGCGCAGCTCGTCGTTGCCTGCGCCGCCGTTCAGCTGGTCGCTGCCACGGTTGCCGCGCAAGATGTCGTCGCCTGATCCGCCATCCAGCGTGTCGGCGCCGCGGTTGCCGCGCAGGTCGTCGTTGCCGTCGCCGCCGTTCAGCTCATCATTGCCGCGGCGTCCGCGGAGGATGTCATCGCCGCCGTTGCCGTTCAGCAGATTGGCACCGTTATCGCCGCGCAGATCATCCCCGTCATCTGAGCCTTCCAGGTTTTCGATGCTGATCAGCGTGTCGGTCTCGACGGCTTCATCAAAGACATTGCCGTCATCGGTGCCCGCGTTCAGCCCGTTCACATCGCCGCCCGCGTCCTGCACGATATCGGTGATCACCGGGCCGTTCTGCCCGGCCGGGGCGTTGTGCAGGTGGATGGCGCTGACGCCTGCCACCGGCAGCAGGTCTGACGTGGCCAGACCGGTCACCGACAGGTCCGAGCTGTAGGTGATGCTGCTGCCATCAATCACGATCAGCACCCGGCCCTGGCCGGTGGCCTGGGAGTCGCTGGCACCGTCCGGCTCCTGTGCGGCGTCCAGATCGGCAACCAGGGTCAGCGTGCGGATGCCGCCATCGGTGATATCGCTTTCAACCAGCAGCTGGCCGCGGATTTCACCGCCGGGGAAGTCATTGGTGTGAATGTTGTAGTAAAGATTGCCGCCCGCAGCCTGATCCGCAAGATCCGCCGGGGACTGGTCTGTGGTCAGCGATGCCAGCGGCTGGTCCTCAACCACCACCGCAAAACCGGTCTCGCGGGTGGCGGTGCCGGTCCGCAGAGCGGCCTCGGCCGGCACGTCGATGTCGCGGAAATCCGCGGTATCCGATCCTGCGCCGCCGTCCAGCGTGTCATCCCCCAAGCCGCCGGTCAGGGTGTCGTCGCCGCCCAGCCCCAGCAGGGTTTCGCTGGCATTTGTCCCGGTAAGAGGGTCCGGGCCTTCTGTCCCGGCGATCGGGCCCATGTTGTTTTGTTCAGTCATAGTCGTTCCTCCAGTTACTCCGGCGCAGCTCCGTTTGCGCGCGGGTGAAACTGAAGCTGTGAGGGGGCGGAAGAAACGCAACGCATCAGATTTGAAGCGCTGCGCGTCATTTTGAAGAAAGGGGAAAACTTCGCGTAAGATGCTGAAATAAAACTGAATTATTTCAGGTTCACAGCGGCACAAGTAAATTTGAGTGGTGTTACAACGGGGCTGGCAGTAGCTGAGGATAGGCGCGCTTTGCCGCTGTATTGATATTGCCACATGAGATTTCCGGCGTGATGCGAACCGTTTCCGGCCCCAGGCCCGCCCCCGTGATGAACCAGAACTGGGATCTGTTCCGGTTCTTTCTGGCGGTTGCGCGTGCGGGCAGTATTGCGGGCGCGGCGGGGCAGCTGGCGGAAAGCCCGGCCACCGTCGGGCGCAAGCTGCGGGAGCTGGAGACGGCGCTGTCGGCCACCTTGTTCGACCGCAGCATATCAGGCGTGCAGCTGACCAGCTGCGGCAGCCGGATCCTGGCCCGGGCCGAGCAGATAGAGCATCAGGCGCAATTGATCAGCGAGGCGGTTTGCGGCAGCGACGGCCGGCTGGCGGGCACGGTCACCGTGGCCGCTCCCAGCGGGCTGGGCCAGACCCTGCTGGCGCCGCAGCTGCGCGAGCTGCACAATTTGCATCCCGAGCTGCGGGTCAAGCTGCTGTTGTCGACCGGCAAGGTGAACCTGTTGAACCGCGAGGCTGATATCGCCGTGCGCATCGGCACCCCCAGCCAGGAGCGGCTGGTGGGCCGCAAGCTGGGGGCGGTGGGGTTCGGGATCTATGCCTCGGATCTGTATCTGGACGCGCTTGGGGATTTTGAAACGGCGGCGGATCTGGAGGGGCACAACGTCATTGCTGCCTCGGGGGATCTGGCGCAGACGGTGCAAAACCAGGAGTTCGCGGCGGTCTCAACCGGGTGCAATGTGGCGCTGACCACGGACAGTATCTTTGCCCAGATGGAGGCGGTGAAAAGCGGGCTGGGGATTGCGCCGTTTCCCAAATACCTGGGCCGGTCGCATCCGGATCTGGTGGAGCTGCTGCCGGGGCAATTGCAAACCACCGCGGATCTGTGGCTGCTGATGCATCCCGATACCAGCGGCCTGGCGCGGATCCAAACGGTGCAGGATTTTGTTACCCGGATCTGCAGGACCGCGCTGGCGGGCGCTGGCGGTTTCACTTGCCCTTGATCCGCACAGTGTAGGTGGTTCCGGCCCCTGCAGGCGGGGCCGGGAAGGGGGCGGCGCGGCGGACCTGGGCCAGCGCGATGCTGTCGAGCTTGGCGGAGCCTGAGCTTTTGGCGATGCTGGCGGTGCGCAGGCTGCCATCGGCGGCAATCGAGAACCGCACCAGCGCGGCGCCGCGGATGCTGACCCGCTGCCGCTTGGCCCGCATCACCCGCCGCAGCACCTGGCCGCGGTAATTGTCTGCCGCGGCGTTGCCCTGCTGCTTGGCGGTGCCGGGGCTTTGGGTTGCCTGCCCTGCAGGTTTGGCCGCACGCCCTGCGGCGGTGCCCTGTGCGGCGTTCTGATCGCTGTTGCCGCGCGGGACGGCCTTGCGGGGTTTCGGCTGGGGTTGCGGGGCGGGGTCCGGCTTGGCCTCGGGCAGCGGTTGCTGTGCTGGGGGTTTGGCAGGCTGTCCGGCTGGTGTCTGCTTCACGGGCTGCGCCTGACGGGATGGCAGGGCCGGTTCGGTGTTTGGCACTGCCGCGGGTTTTGCAGCTGTAGGAGCAACCGGCTGTTGCGTTTCGGGGGCGGGTTTGCGCGGGGCGTCCTGCATTGGATGTTCCGCCTCAAGAATGTCTTCGGCCTTAACCGGCGCATCGGTGCCCTGGGCCAGGTCGGCAAAGGCAGTGCCTGCAGCCGCCAGGCCGGTTTGACCGCCTGCCTGTTCGATCTGTCCGGTGTCCGTCAGAAAGGCAGTGCCGGCATGGGCGGCGGCGGCGAGAAACAGGGCCGCCGCACCTGCCAGCCGCGAGCGGGGCACCTTCATTGCAGCGCCCTTTCGGTGACGATCAGCACCCGTTTGGCGCCGGCGCCGCGCAGGGTATTGCCCAGTTTCACCAGGTCGCGCGCGGGCAGATTGCGGTCGGGCACGATGCGCAGGGCGGCGCGGTCTTCACCGCTCAGCGCTGCGACATAGGCGGCGGCGTCCGGCAGTTCCTGGCCGCGCAGGGTCAGGCGGCCGTCGGCATGGGCTACCAGCGCATCGGGCGGTTCGCGGCCCTCCAGGTCCTTCGCCTTGATCAGGGTCAGATCCGTGTCGAGCGGCACCGCCAGGGTGCCTGCAATCATGAAGAAGATAAGCATCAGGAACACGATGTTGATCAGCGCGATTGTTGGCTCCTTCTGTGCGGCGGAGGGCGGTTTGAGACGCATCAGCCGAGCACCAGGGTTTGCAGGCCTTCAACCCTGCGCAATTCGGACAGCAGGTCCACCAGCCGTTGGGAGGAGGCGTCCGCGCCGGGGCTGATCAGCACCAGATGGCCGCCGGTCTGCGGCTGCAGCCGGATCAGGCCGGCGATCCGTTCCAGGTCGGCGGGCTGGCCGTTCAGGGTCAGGCTGTGTTCGCCGAGCACCACAAACAGCATCTGCTTGTCACTGCCGGTGGCGCCCTGGCCTGCGGCCATTAGCTCTACCTCGCCGAATTTCGAGAAGGTAGAGGTGAGCATGAAGAACAACAAAAGCAGGAAGATCACGTCGATCAGCGAGGTCATCGACAGGCGTCTGCGTTTTATGCCCTGCAGTTTAACCGCCATGGGCCACCTGCAGGGGCGAGGCGGCCGGGGCCGGGGCAGGGGAGGACTGTAGCGGGGAGGACGGGGCGAAGACGGTGCGCAGGGCGCGGTTGGCAAAGACCCGCTCGCGCTGCATCCGGGCGGTCAGCCAGCTGAGCACCAGCGACACCGGCATCGCCACCGCCAGCCCCGCAGCGGTGGTCAGCAGCGCCACCCAGATACCGCCGGCCAGCAGCGAGGGATCCACCGAGGCGCCGGCGGATTGCAGTTTCCGGAACGCTTCGATCATGCCGATGACGGTGCCGAACAGCCCCAGCAGCGGCGCCAGCTGGGCCACCATGTCCAGCGTGCCAAGGCCGCGCTCCAGATGGGAGAAACGTTCCTCGGCCTCGGCGTCGGCGCGGTCGGCCTGCATCTGGTCAGGGGTGCCGTCCAGCGCCAGCCGCATCACCGGCACCAGATAGGATTTGCTGTGGCTGAGGCTGCGCCGGGCCGCCTCAGCATCGCCCCGGTCCCAGGCTGCGACCGCCGCGGCAAGGGCGCGGTGCTGGCCGACCCGTGCGGCGCGGTACTGCCAGATCTTGTAGAGCACCAGCGCGCTGGTCAGCACCGAGACCGCCAGCAGCAGCAGCACAACCGGGCCGCCCAGATCCAGCACCTTGTTCAGGGTGTTTTGCACTGTGTTCATCCTGCCAGCTCCATCACTTTGGAGCTGAGGCGCAGTCCGCGGCTGCAGGCGCCGTCGGGCAGGCCGCCGCCGGTGCAGGTGGCGGCGCCGTTGATGAGGACCCGGCTGATGTCCGCGCAGGCGTGCGGGAACTGGAACTGCCGCACGCGCAGGCGCCCGGCAGGAAGATCCTGGAAATCGAGAAGAGTGAGCCGCGCGACCTGGCCCTGGGCGCCGAACAGGACTGTTTCATAAACCGCCTGTTCGACGTCCTTGGCATGGGTGTTCTGCACCACAAAGGACAGTTTGCAGGCACCCTCCGCCGCTTCTGCCGCGCTGAGTTCGATGGAAATACCCGGTTCGGCGGTATCTTCTGCCGCCGCGCCGGTTGCTGCCAGCGCGGCAGTCAGAAACAGGGATTTCAGGGCTTTACGTCCATGTGCCATGTCGCACCTCTTGGAGTTTTCCGGGATCAGAAGGTTTTGGCCAGCGTCAGCTTGAAATTGCGCCCCGCCGCGTCGCGGGAATAGAGGCTGGGCCGGTAGGCGCGGTCAAAGGCGTTCTCAACTCCGAAACGGATCTCGGCGCCTTGCAGCAGGCCGGATTGCGGTTTGTAGGTGGCGCGCAGATTGTGGACGCCGTAGCCCGCCACCGCCGCTCCCGCAGCATCAAAGCCGGATTTTGCTGCCACCAGTTCCCAGCTGAGATCCAATGTCTCGCCGAAGCGTTTGCCCAGGGTCAGGCGCAGATCGTCCGATGCCAGGTTGCGCCAGCGCGCGGCGGTGCCGTTCAGGACTTCTTCGCCGTCGGGCAGGTTGGCGTTGAGGTCGGCATAAAAGCCGGAGTCGAGCGCATAACCTGCTTCGATCTCGAACCCGCTGGTGTCCACCTTGTCGAGCGGAACAAAGGCGAAGAAGGGCGGCGCGGGCAGGGAGACAGAGCTGACATAAGATGTGATGTCGCGCAGCCGGCTTTGGTAGTAGGTCACCTTGACCGCCAGGCTGTCATTGGCGGTCAGCACATCCGCCGCCGCATATGAGGCGCCGATTTCATAGGTGTGCGAGCGTTCGGAAACACCGATGCGGGCGGCATTGTCCAGATCGTCGATCACCGGCAGGTTTTCGGTATAGGCGGCGCTGCCGAACAGGGCGAAACCAGCGTCGAATTCATAGCGCAGCGACAGCCCGCCCATCAGTGCCGAGGCGTCGTGGTTTTGCGAGCCGTCATGGGCGTCGATCTGCTGGGATTCGTAGCGCAGGGCAGGGGTGGCGGCCCAGCGGCCGATAGAGATGTCATCGACGGCAAACACCGCGTAGCGTTTGGCGGTGCCGCCGGGGGCGGAGGAGGCATTCAGACGCTCGCGGCGCGACAGCTCAACCCCGGCGCGCAGGTCGTGGGTCACGGCGCCGGTGGTGAAATAGCTGCTGTTCTTCACCGTCAGCTTGGTTGTTTCATAGCGGTGATCGGCGTCCTGGGTGGCGCTGCTGAAGGGGCTGCCGGCCGGGCCGCTGCGGGCACAGTTCGGGTCAGCGCGGACCACGCCGCCGTCGTCGCAAAAGGCGCTGCCAGCGATGTAGGACTGGGTGATTTCCTGATCCGAATAGGTCAGGTTCACGTCCAGATTGACCAGATCATTGCCAGCCGGGTTCCATTGATAACGGATGCCGGCGACGCGGTTATCAATGCGGCGGTCGACCCTGCCGAAGCTGGTGCTGGTGGTGCCGAACCCATCGTAGGGCACGTCTTTTTCGTCGTTCACACTGTCGTTCAGCGAGGCGGTGATCGAATGCTCGCCCGCATCGCCAAAGCTGTATTTGCCCTTGATCAGGTAAGACGGCGTGCGCGATTGGGTGTTGGCCACCTGACTGCCGTCGCCATTGTCGTATTCGGCGGTGTCACGCAGGGTGTAGTTCAGCAGCAGCTCGAAATTCTCCAACGGTTGCCAGGCGACGATCGAGGAGGTGGCGAAGCCTTCGCCGTTGCTGGTGGCCTGCAGGGTCTGGCGCAAGCGCAGGCCGATTTCACCGCCGGTGAAATCCGAGGCGTCCTTGGTGTCCAGCTTGACCAGCCCGCCGATGACGCCAGAGCCGTATTCAAAACTGCCGATGGTGCCGCGCAGGACCGAGACCTCTTTGTACAGCTCGGGGTCGGTGAACAGCTGGGTGCCGATGCGGTACAGCTCCTCGGAGCCGGTGGTGGCGCCGTCGACGATCACCTGGACCTTCTGGTCGGTGCCAAAGCTGCTGGTGGCGCCGAAGCCGCGGATGTTGATGCCGGCGCCGCGCGGGGTGTTGCCGTTCACCAGGTTCACACCAGGCACGGAATCGATCAGCTCGCCGATTGTGCCGGCCTGGCGGTCGTCAATCTCTTCCTGGTTGATCACGGTCAGCGGCGCCGCGGTGCCGGTTTGGACCTCGCGCTTGCCCTGGCCCAGGTCCACCGTGCCCAGAAAATCCGTGTCTTCCAGTATGTCCTGTGCGGTCAGGCTGGTTGTGCCACCCATCAGTCCCAGTACTGAAACGGTGCCTGGCAGGAGCCACCCGCCATGCCGTTTCTTGTGGTGTTTCCCCATCTCGCGTCCCTTCGCATCTGTCTGTTCTGTTGAACCGGATGCTTGCGTCGGGGCTGGCGGGGTCGTTGGTCTGATTTTGCGGATTCACAAATTCCGCTTGAGCCTGTTAATAAAGGTGATAGAAACAGTCAACATAAATTAAAGCGCCGTAAAATGCGGCGGCCAGCTGCTGCGCGCCTTATCTGCCGCCGTTGCCAGCCCTTTCCAATCTCCCAGCTGAGAGGGCTGACATGACTGATACCCCGATGACGCCGGCGGCGATCCGTGCCGCACGTGCTGAGCATTCCGCGCTGCGCGACCGTGATTTTGCGGATAAGTTCGGCATTTCCGAGGGCCAGCTGGTGGCGGCCTATGCGGGCCAAGGCGTGACCCGCATCAGTGCCGATCCGGACGGCATCATGCCGCGGCTGGCCGCCTTGGGCGAGGTGATGGCGCTGACCCGCAACCGGTCCTGCGTGATCGAGAAGGTCGGGGTGTACGGCAATTACCGCTCGGGCCAGCATGCATCGATGATCTTGAACGATGCGATTGACCTGCGGCTGTTCCCTAAACATTTGGTCACCGCCTTTGCGGTGGAACGGGAGACAGACAAGGGCATCAAGCGGTCCATTCAGATCTTCGATGAGGCAGGGGATGCGGTGCATAAGGTGCATCTGCGCGATGCCTCGGATCTGGACGCCTGGGCGCAGCTGGTGGAAGAGCTGAAGCTGGAAGACCAGAGCCAGGCGCTGGCGGTGGAGCCGCGCAAACCGGCGGAGGCGCCCAAGGGCAATCCGGACAAGGCCGATGCGCTGCGCGCGGAATGGGCCGGGATGACCGATACCCACCAGTTCATGCGGCTGACCTCGAAACTGAAGATGAACCGGCTGGGCGCCTATCGCATCGCCGGGGCGCCGCTGGCCCGCGCGTTGGAGCCGGCTGCGATGAACACCATGCTGCAAACGGTGCGCGATCAGGGCGTTGAAGTGATGATATTCGTGGGCAATATGGGCTGCATCGAAATCCACAGCGGCCCGGTGAAAACCCTGCGCGAAATGGGGCCGTGGCAGAACATCCTTGACCCCGGTTTCGACCTGCATCTGCGGCTGGACCATATTGCCGAGGTCTGGGCCGTCACCAAACCCACCCAGTGCGGCGATGCGGTCTCGGTTGAGGCGTTTGACGCGGACGGCGCTTTGATTCTGCAGGTCTTTGGCCGCCGGGCCGAGGCCAGGGATCACCGGCCCGCGTGGAATGCCGTCGTTGATGGCCTGGCCTCCCTGACTGCGGCGGAGATGGCCTGATGTCTGTGCTGTCCCGTCTTTATTTGGGTTTGAACCTGCTGATCGCATTGGTCTTTGCGGGCCATGCAGCGCTGGCGGATCCGGCCGGCCGCATTGTCTCGGTCGGCGGTTCGGTTACGGAAATCGTCTATGCGCTGGACCAGCAGCACCGGCTGATTGCCCGTGACACAACCTCAATCTTTCCGGCCGAGGCGCGGCAGCTGCCCGACATCGGTTATCAGCGGGCGCTGGCGCCGGAGGGGGTGCTGTCGGTGGCGCCGGATATGATCCTGGCGATTGAGGGCGCCGGGCCGCCGGAGACGCTGGATGTGCTGAAGGCGGCTGAGGTGGCCTTTATCAGCGTGCCCGAAGACTTCAGTGCCGAAGGCATCGCCCGCAAGATCCGCACTGTTGGCGCTGCTTTGGACCAGCAGGCGGCAGCCGAGGTGCTGGCCGGGCAGGTGAGCGCGGAAATCGCCGCCGCCCAGGCTGCGGCGGCAAAGGCGGCGGCGGGTACGCCCCGGAAAGTGCTGTTTGTGCTGTCCATCCAGGGCGGGCGCATTATGGCCGGCGGCGCGGATACGGCGGCGGACAGCATTATCCGGCTGGCGGGCGGCGTGAATGCGGTGACGGGGTTTGCAGGCTACAAGCCGATGGGCGACGAGGCCATCGCCCAAGCCGCGCCGGAGGTGATCCTGGTGATGGAGCGCGGCGCCGATCATGGCGTCCGCACCGAAGACCTGCTGGCGATCCCGGCCATCCAGCCCACTCCGGCGGCGCAGAATGGTGCCATCGTGCGGATGAACGGGCTGCATCTGATCGGTTTCGGTCCGCGCACGGCCTCGGCGGTCACTGAATTGAACCAGGCGCTGTATGGCGGGGGGGCGCAGGATGTCCTTGGCCATTGATGCACCCGCCGCGGCGGGGCAGGGGGCGGACCGCCAACTGCAGGCGCGGCGGCTGACCGTGATGCTGGCCGCGCTGCTGGCGGTGATGGCGGTGTTTTCGCTGGCCTGGGGCGCTTCGGGCACCTCGCTGTGGGGGGCGCTTGGCGATCTGGCGGCGGGCCGCGAGCTGAGCCGTCTGGACCGGATCATCCTGTTTGACATCCGGCTGCCGCGTCTGGTGCTGGGCGCATTGGTGGGGGCGGCGCTGGCGGTGTCCGGTGCGCTGCTGCAGGGGCTGTTCCGCAATCCGCTGGCGGACCCGGCCATTGTGGGTGTCAGCGCCGGCGCCGGTCTGGCGGCGGTGGCGGCCATCGTGCTGGGCACGGCGCTGCCAGCGGCGGTTCAGCAGGCGGCGGGCAGTTATCTGGTGTCCATTGCCGCGTTTTTCGGCAGCTGGACCGCCATTCTGGTGCTCTACCGGATTTCCACCCGCGGCGGGCAAACCTCGGTTGCGACCATGCTGCTGGCGGGCATCGCCATCAGCGCGCTGGCCAATGCGGGCACCGGCATGATCACATTCATGGCCGATGACAGCCAGCTGCGCGACCTGACGTTCTGGAACATGGGATCCTTGGCCGGCGCCACCTGGGCCAAGGTCATGGCCGCCGCGCCGGTGATCTGCCTGGCGCTGCTGGCGGCACCGTTTCTGGCCCGCGGGCTGAACGGGCTGGCCCTGGGCGAGGCTGCTGCAGGCCATACCGGCATTGCTGTGCAACGGGTCAAGAACACGGCGATTGTAACAGTTGCTGCCGCCACCGGCGCGGCGGTGGCGGTGTCCGGCGGCATCGGCTTTGTCGGCATTGTGGTGCCGCATCTGCTGCGTCTGGCCACCGGGCCGGACCACCACAGCCTGCTGCCCAATGCGGCCCTGCTGGGGGCCTCGCTGCTGCTGGCGGCGGATATGATCTCACGCGTGGCTGTGGCGCCGGCGGAGCTGCCCATCGGCATCATCACGGCAGTGCTGGGGGCGCCGTTCTTTCTGTGGATCCTGCTGCGCCGTTTCGGCAGCACCGGCATTTAGGAGGCCCGTGATGCAGGCATATGATATCCGGGTCACGCTGGGCCGACGCGCCATCCTGAAGGGGGTGGATTTTGAGGCACGCCCCGGCGAGGTGACCGCCATTGCAGGCCCCAATGGATCGGGCAAGACCACGCTGCTGCGGGCGATGACCGGCGAGGTGCCGTTCTCCGGGCGGGTGCTGCTGAACGGGCGCGATACCGCCGCCATGAAACCCTGGCAGCTGGCTGCCATCCGGGCGGTGCAGCCGCAGTCCGCTGCCATCGCCTTTCCCTTTACGGTGCTGGAGATTGTCCGGCTGGGATTGCGCGCGGGGCTGGCGGCGGCGGACAGCGCGCTGCCACTGCGCGCGCTGGAACAGGTGGATCTGGCCGGCTTTGCGCACCGGTTCTATCAGGATCTGTCGGGCGGCGAGCAGCAGCGGGTGCAGCTGGCGCGGGTGATGGTGCAGGTCTGGGAACCGGTGCTGGACGGCGTGCCGCGCTGGCTGATCCTGGACGAGCCGGTGGCCAGTCTGGACATCGGCCATCAGTTCACTGTGATGGATCTGGCGCGCCATTACGCGGCGCGCGGCGGCGGCGTGGTGGCGGTGATGCATGATCTGAACCTTACTGCGATGTTCGCCGACCGGATCACCCTGATCCATGCGGGCCGGGTGGCCGCAGACGGCACGCCGGCAGAGGTGCTGACCAATGACACATTGGCGCAGGTCTATGGCTGCCCGGTGCCGGTGAACAGCGTGCCGCCCGCAGGTATGCCGTTCCTGCTGCCGCAGGCGCGCGCGGTCTGAGGCAGGGCGCGCGCCTGGCCGAGGGCTTGAGGGCAGGGGGCACAATCCCGGTCTGGCCAGCCCCCTGTCTTAAGGGTATTGGAGCGGGTATGACTGATACTTTGCCTCCGTGCCCCGAATGCGCCTCTGCCTATACCTATCAGGTGGATGCCCTGCTGATCTGTCCCGAATGCGCGCATGAATGGGCGGCGGAGGCGGCGGACGGCGAGACTGCCGAAGTGCGCGACAGCGTCGGCAATCTGCTGGCCGATGGCGACACGGTGACAGTCATCAAGGACCTGAAACTGAAGGGGACGTCCTCGGTCATCAAGGTTGGCACCAAGGTGCGGGGCATCCGGCTGGTCGACGGCGATCACGATATTGATTGCAAGGTGCCGGGGGTCGGCCCGATTGGCCTGAAATCCCAGTTTGTAAAGAAAGTGTCCGGCTAAGGCCGCTGCCGGGCCTTGCCCTGCCAGTGCAGGAAGGCGTTGAACAGCTGCTGCTGGGTGCTGATGCCCAGTTTGGCATAGGCGTTCCTGCGGTGGGTTTTGACTGTTGGCAGCGCAATCCCCAGGGTCAGGCTTATCGACAGGCTGGAATGCCCTTTGAGGATCAGCTGCACGGTCTCTGCCTCGCGCGGGGACAGGGTGCTGCGGGCAAAGTCCTGCAGTTTCCGCTCCGGTTCCGCCGGGGCCGGGCTGTCCCTATGGCGGGGCCAAAGCTGGCGGAAGGCAGCCGCAAACAGCGGCAGGAATGGGCGCAGCCGGGCCAGCAGATCATCCGGAAAACCGCCCTCGGCGGCGGGGCGGGCAAAGCTGATTTCACCCATGGCACCCTCAGGCAGCTTGGCCAGCAGGGTGAGTTCCTGCAGCCCCGCGGGCCAGCCGGGGGTGCGGTAACCGATTTCCTCGGCGTCTTCGACCAGAACGCCGGGGGTTCCGGGGGAGGGATTCCAATTGTCGGGCGCCAGGTCGGCCATCCGGTATAGCCCCGGCGGCAACCCGTCGAGGATTGCGTTATAGACCGGATTGAGCAGATAGGTGCTGCCGGCATAAAGCTGCACCGCCTCTTTGGCGCCGCCTTCGGGATAGGTGTCGCACAGGTAAACAGGGCACTGGCCCTTGCGGTTGACGACGCAGAAGGCGGCTGTGAAGGGCAGCAGGTGGCCGGCGGCGGCGATCAGATCCGGCGCGCCGCCAGTGCCGTCAATGACCCTGGCCAGCGTCTGGGCCGCCCCTTCGATTTCAGCGGTTTGAATATCCACAGTCTCCTCCCGGCCCGGGCGGCTTAGCACGGCCGGGCGTGCCGCGCATCATCCTTGGGGATGATGGCAGGGAAGGGGAGGCCAGCCTAGGGTCCGGGGTGGCAGCAGGCCTGAGCATAAGGAGAGACCCCATGCGCATAGACCCCTTTGGCGTCGAAATCTGGATGAACGAATGGGAGACCAAATGCGACTGGAACCTGGCCGAGACCTGTGTCGAGAGCCTGACCATCGCAGAGCTGCTGCAGCTGGCGGGCAAGACCCATGCAGATCTGTCTGACCTGCTGGGCATGAAGATGACTTATGGCGTCATTGAAGGCTCGGACCGGCTGCGGCGCGCCATTGCGTCTTTGTATGCGAGGCAGGAGGTGGAAAACACCATTGTCACCCATGGCACCATCGGCGCCAACATGCTGGTGCATAAGGCGCTGGTGTCGCGCGGCGACCGGGTGGTGGCTGTGGTGCCGACGTATCAGCAGCATTATTCGATCCCGGCCAGCATCGGCGCCGATGTGCATCCGCTGCAATTGCGCGCGGAAGACGGGTTTCTGCCGGATCTTGACGCGCTGCGCGCCCTGGTCACGCCGGATACCAAACTGATTGCCATCAATAATCCCAACAATCCCACCGGTGCGCTGATGGACCGGGAGATGCTGGAAGAGATCGCCGGTATCGCCCGAGCGGCCGGCGCCTGGATCCTGTGCGACGAGGTTTACCGCGGCACCGATCAGGAGGGCGACGGTATGACCGCCTCGATCGCGGATATCTATGAAAAGGGGATTTCGACGGCGGGCATGTCCAAGGCTTATTCCCTGGCGGGGCTGCGGCTGGGCTGGATTGCGGCGCCTCGGGAGGTGATTGAGGCGGTGTCCATTCACCGCGATTACGACACGATTTCGGTGGGCATGATCGACGATCACTTTGCCGCGCTGGCGCTGGAGAGCAGCGATCAGGTGCTGGGGCGCAGCCAGCGCATCACCCGCGGTAATCTGGCGATCCTTGAGGCCTGGGTGGACCGGGAGCCGCGGATCTCCTGGGTGAAGCCGCAATCGGGCACCACGGCCTTGCTGAAATACGATCTGCCCATGGCATCGCGCGATTTCTGCGTGGCGCTGCTGCAGCAGACGGGGGTGATGTTCACGCCGGGGTCTGCCTTGGGCATGGAGGGGTATGTGCGCATCGGCTATGCCAACGGGCCGGAGATCCTGCAGGAAGGGCTGGCGCGGGTGTCGGCATTTCTGGCTGCACAGGGCTAGCGCGCAGAGGGCGGGCAGTATAGGTGCCGGCCCTCTGCCGTTCTGCAGGGCGGGTCAGCCGTGGGTGCGGGTCTTTTGCGGGTCGTAGACCGGGCTGGCGGTTACCGTCGCCGTGGTTTCCAGAGTGCCGCTTGCGACCTTCAGAACACTGCCGATGGCAATGCCGGGGCGGATATGGGCCAGCGCCAGGGATTTGCCCAGCCGGTGCGAATAGCAGGGACTGTTGATCACCCCGGTATCTTCACCGTTCAGGGACAATGCCTCGCCGCCCTCAACCATGTCCGGGTGATCAATGTCGAGGCAGACATTGCTGATCTTCTCTGTTCCCTTTGCCGCCATCACCGCGTCTTTGCCGCGGAAACCGTCCTTGGACGCGCTGACGGTGAAGCCCAGGCCAACTTCCCAGGGGGTGTTGTCCGCGGTCATGTCGTAGCCATAGAACAGCAGCCCGGCCTCGATCCGCACCTTGTCCAGCGCAGTGAAGGAACAGGGCATCACGCCACCCGCCGCCAGCTGGTCCCAGATACCGGTGATCACTGCCGCACCGGCAAAAATCTCATAGCCGCGCTCGCCGGAGTAACCTGTGCGCGAAATCCGGCAGGGATGGCCGAACAGGGTGGCAGGGGCGTGTTCGAAATACCCCAGGGCGGCCAGATCAATACCGCAATGGGCATTCAGGATTTCCAGCGCTGCCGGGCCTTGCACCGAGATGTCATGCAGATCGTCGGTGAATTCGATCTGCACATCGCGGCCTTCGGCGGAGGCCTGAAGCAGGGCCATAGTATCGCCGGAGCCATGCACGATCATCCACTCATCACGTCCGTTGTTCGACACGATGGCGTCGTCTGCGATGCCGCCATCCTCGGTCAGCACGCACAGGTAGGCGGCCTTGCCCGGGGTGACTTTGCCAAGGTCGCGGGTGGTCAGGTGGTCAAGCACCGCCTGCGCGTCAGCCCCGCGCACAAACACCTTTTTCAGCGGCGACATGTCGAACATGCCGGCCCGTTCGCGCACCGCGTCGTGTTCGTCGTTGGGGTCGGTGCTGTAGCTCCAGGCGGTGCCCATGCCGTTCCAGTCCTCCAGTGCCGATCCAAGGGCGGTGTGGCGGGAGGCAAGCGCCGATGTGCGGCTTAGTTCTGCGGTCATTCGGGGATCCTTTTTCAATACCATTCGTCGGGCACGGCGGCTTTGCGCTTTGCCACGAAATCATTCAGGGCGGTGCGGGTGCTGTCCGGCATCGGCGGCGGCTGATACTCTGCCAGCATCTGCTGCCAGCGTGCTGTTGCGCGCTGATCCGCAGTCAGGCGGCCGTTTTCATCCCATGTCTCATAGGGGCCGGCATCGGGGATCTGCGGCTCGTAATTGGCGGTGGTGTAGTGGCGCAGGGTGTGGCCGGTGGACAGGAAGTTCCCGCCCGGCCCGGCCTCGCCGTAGGCATCGCGGCCAAAGTCTTCGTCTTCCACGGTGAAGCCTTGCAGCATCTTCAGCAGTGCGCCGCAGTGGTCGAGGTCCATGATGAATTTCTCGTAAGACATCACCAGCCCGCCCTCGAGCCAGCCCGCCGCGTGCCAGACCTGATGGCCGCCGGACAGCAGCGTGGCCCACATCGCGCCGGCGCTGTCCTGCATCGCCTGCCCGTCGGGTGCGTTTGAAGCGGTGACATGGCCGCCGCCCGACCGCACCGGCACCCCCAGCCGGCGGCCCAGCTGGGTGATTGCCATGGTGGTCAGATTGGCCTCGGGCGAGCCGAAAGTCAGCGCGCCGCTGCGCAGGTTCATCGAGGAATGGAAGCTGCCGAACACCACCGGGCAGCCGGGGCGCACCAGCTGGGTAAGGGCAATGCCCGCCATCGCCTCGGCCAGGGTTTGCGCCGCCACGGCGGCGGGAGAGAGCGGCCCCATGGCGCCGGCAAAGATTGCCGGTGAGATGCAGACGCATTGATTGGCCGCTGCATAGGCGCGCAGGGCGCCGGACATGGTTTCGTCATAGATCATCGGCGAGTTGACGTTGATATTGGCCTGCATCACCGCGTGGCGGTCCAGGAAGTCCGCGCCAAAGGCCAGCCGCGCCATATCAATGCTGTCCTGCGCGCCCTGGGCGGAGGTGACGCCGCCCATGAACGGTTTGTCCGACAGGGTGAGATGCGCCAGCATCATGTCGAGATGGCGCTTGTTCACCGGCACGTCTGTCGGCTCTACCACGGTGCCGCCGGAATGGTGCAGCGCGGGGGACAGATGCGACAGCTTCACGAAGTTTTCGAAATCCGCCAGCGTGGCATAGCGGCGGCCCTGCGCCAGATCGCTGACAAAGGGCGAGCCGTAGCCCGGCATCAGCACCAGATTGCTGCCGCCCAACGTGACCGTGCGGGCAGGGTCGCGGCCATGCAGCTGGAATTCGGCAGGTGCGGTGGCGCAGAGCTGCCGGGCCAGGCCCGGCGCAAAGCGGACGCGGGCGCCATCAACCTGCGCGCCGGCCTCAGCCAGCAGCCCGAGGGCAATACCGTCACCGCGGAATTCAACCCCGATATGTTCCAGGATCCAATCCGCCTGGGTCTCGATCCGGGCCAGTGCAGTCTCGTCCAGCAGATCATAGGCGGGGATCTTGCGGCGCTGATACACTGGTATTGCCTGCGGGGTATTGTGCCGGGTCAGCCGCCCCCGGCGCGACCGGCCGCGCTGGGTGATATGTGTATCAGCGTTCATATTTCCCAACTTGAAACCTCCCGAGTGAATATTCTGTGGCCTATATTTTAGGAATCTGCGCGTCCGGCAATCGATTTTATTTGTGCGCAGCGTTCAGGAAATTTATACGCTTACCTTATGTCTGTAGAATTCCGCCACCACGACAGCCTGCGGCTGTTTGTTGAAATCGCCCGCCACCGCAGTTTTTCAGATGCCGCCGGGACGCTGCACATGACCAAGGGCGCGGTCAGCTATCAGGTCAAAACGCTGGAGGCGGAGCTGGGGCTTGCCCTGTTCCGGCGCAATGCCCGCGGGGTGGAGATCACTGCAGCAGGGCAAAAGCTGCTGGCCGCCTGTCAAAGCCATTACGAGGATATCGAGGCCGGGATTCTGGCGCTGAAGGGCGTTTCCAGCCGTACGCTGACGGTAGGTGTCTCGACCTATTTTGCCGCCCGCTGGCTGTCGCCGCGGCTGATGTCGTTCATGCAAGAGCATCCGGATATCCAGCTGCGGCTGCAGCCGATGATCCGGCTGTTCGATCTGGAGGCGCAGGGCGTGGATATCGCGATCCGCTGGGGCAGCGGCCAGTGGGAGGATGGGGAGATCACCCCGTTTTTGCCTTGCCCGGCCTATCCCGTTGGCAATTCGGCGGCGCTGGAGCAGGTGGCGCGGCACGGCATCGCGCAGGCGGTTGCCAGCATGACGCTGCTGCGCGACCACGATGACAGCAACGCCTGGACCGATTGGCAGCAGGCGGCGGGGCTGCCGCAGCAGGCGCGCCGTGATGCGCTGATCATCCCCGACCCCAACGTGCGGGTGCAGGCGGTCATCGACGGGCAGGGGATTGCGCTGATGGACGCGCTGATTGCGCGCGAGCTGGAAGAGGCCAAGCTGTTCCGCCTGTCGGACCACGCATTGACGGACTATGGCTATTTCCTGGTGCGTCCGCGGCAAAGCAGGTTGCAGTCCAGCGTCGAGGCCTTTGCCGGTTGGCTGCAAAGCCAGTAGCGGTTTTTTGCTGCCGGGGAATGTGCTGCCCCCTCTGGACTTCCCCGTGATGACTATGTGCTTGTCATGGGGGGCGATCCGGAAGGCCTGTGGGGCCATCTGCTTCGCCATATCCGCCTGCCACCGATGTTTGGCTGGGGGCCGATGCCACTGGGCGCACCCTTCCTGATATCCGCAACCTGCTGCCTGCCCGCCCCAGCTGTGTCAGGAAACCACCTCCATCACCGGCGTCTGTGCCGTCGGGAGGGGCTGAGCAGATTGCCGTTTTCCGGGCGTCTCCTCCAGCTCTGCCAGACATCGCAGGATCTGACGTGCCCCCTGCCGGACCTGATCGGCGTCAATCGCATAGGACAGGCGAATATTGTCCGGCGCCCCGAAATGGCGCCCGGGCACAGCCGCAACGCCATATTCCTCCAGCAGCAAATTGCAGAGATCCTGATCGGTGCTGATCATCTTCCCGCCGTGCATGGACCCGAACACCCGCGAGATGTCGGGGAATAGATAGAACGCGCCCCCGGGGCGGGCGCAGCGGATCTGCGGCGCGCTGTCAAAGGCGTTCAGCAGGATGTCCCGCCGCGCCCGGTAGCCGGACGTCATCCGTTGCGAAAACCCCTGATCGCCGCAGAGCGCCTCGGCCGCGGCGGCGGCAACGACAGGCGGCATGTTGGAAATCGAATTGCTGTTTAGCGTCGCCACCGCATCCGCCACCTCAGGCGGCGCGGCCAACAGCCCCGCACGCCAGCCCGGCATCCCGTAAAGCTTTGAAATACTGTCCACCTTGATTATCCGGGGTGCCAGATCGGGCGCGATATCCAGTAAGTGCGGACAGGGATCATCCGTATAGACAAAGCGCTGGTAGACATCATCGCTGATGATCCAGACGTCGTGGCGGCGCAGCACCTCGGCCAGTGCTGCCAGCTCTGCCATGCTGTAAAGTGCACCGGTGGGGTTGGACGGGTTGTTCAGCACCAGTGCCACAACCTGCCCGCCCAGCACCGCCTCCAGTGTTGCCGGATCCAGTTTATAGCCCTGATGCAGCCCGCAATAGGGCGTGCGCACTGCAACCCCGCTCAACCGGGCAATGTCAAAATAGGTCGGCCAGCAGGGGGCAGGAATGACCACGGTATCACCGGGCTCAAACAGCACCTGAAACAGTGAATAAAGCAGATGTTTGCCGCCTTGCCCCGCCGCGATGTTCTCCGGCCCGAAGCGGTCCAGCCCCAACTGCGTCAAATAATGCAGATAGGCAGCGATCAGCCCTGCCTCGCCGCGGCTGGGACCATAGCGGCACTGATCCGCATGGATGGCGGCAATGGCAGCGTCATAGACCCGCTGCGGCGGCGTGAAATTTGGCACCCCGATGGAGAAATCCACCACCGGCCTGTCCCGCGCCTGAATGCGGCCTGCCAGTTCAAGGATCGGACAGAACGGTGTGTTGCGATGTGCATTGGCCAGATCAGGCATGGCACCCTCCCCCGGCCATGCGGGCAGCAGCATCCGGGCGGTTGTCTAAGCGGTCCATCACGCCACGCTCTCCATCGGTTGCGGCACCGCCGGGGCTGCGCCCCGCCTGCCTCCAGCACGGGCAATGGCTTCGGCCATCTTTGTGGCCGCCGCCGTGATGATGTCCAGATTGCCGGCCGATGGATCCAGATAGTCACCGGCACCGGTCACCCGTACCATGGTGAACAACCGGTCCCCGGTGACATGCGGCTCGACAATCACGTCGTAACCCGGCACCGCCGCCCGCAACCGCGCCACCGCCTTGGCGATGTCCGCCTTGGCCGCTGCAAGGTCATGATGCGCCGCCAGCGCCGAAATCGCGGTCTGCATATAGACATTGGGCTTGGCCGGGTTGATATTCAGGATCGCTTTGACGTTGGAACACCCGGTGAACTGCCTCAGCGCGCTTTCGGTCGTTTCGATGTAGTGATTGAGGTTCAGCCGCGTCGCCGGACCCGCGCTTTCGGCGCTGATTGACGAGACCACCTCAAGATAATTGATATCCGGGTTGGCCCGGGTCATGGCCTGCGCAATCGGGATCGAGGCCTGACCGCCGCAGGTGATCATATTGATATTGCCGGCCTTCAACAGCGCATCGCCATTCAGTGACGGCACGCAAAGCGCCCCGTTCGGAGCCGGGGTCAGATTGACCACCACTTTGCCTGCCGCCTCCAGCGCCGGCGCATGGGCCTGATGCGCGGCCGAGGATGTCGCGTCAAACACCACGTCAAAACTGTCGAGCGCAGCAAACAACCCCTCGGCGCCGCGGTCCGTTACCGGAACGCCCCGCGCACGCGCCAGTGCCAGCCCGGGCGAGGATGCGTTGCGCCCGGCAAACAATGTGCAATCCAGCAGCGCCGAACGCTGTACCTTGCACAGCACGTCACAGCCGATGTTTCCGCTGCCGATGATGGCGGTTCTCAGGGTCATGCTGTCACTCCTTTACGCGGTTGCGCCGATGTTTCGGGTGCCGTTTTGGACAGGTGCGCCGCAGCTGAGATGATCAGATCCTCCTGCCCGGCAACGGCGTTGCAGCGCGACAGTTCCTCGTAGATGTAGCGGGGCGCGACACCGAAATCCTGCGCCGCACGGGTCACATGTTTTTCGAACCCCGCGCAGACGCCATAGATGCCGCTGATCAGGTTGGAGGTCCCCACGATCGTGCGCCGCTGCACCGGCGGCAGCTCCGGCAGCGCCTCGACCGCCTCGCAGAGCGCAAAAACATCGGTGCCGGTCTCAAAGCCGTAGCGTTCCAGCACCGCGCAGAGCACCTCCAGCTGGGTATTGCCGGCACCGGCCCCAAACCCGCGCATAGTGCCATCCAATATGGTCGCCCCCGCTTCGGCTGCAGCAACGGAGTTGGCAATTGCGAGACCCAGATTGTTATGGGCGTGAAAGCCGACCGGCACATCCAGTTCAGCGGCCAGCAGGCCAATCTTCTCGCTTGTGTCGCGCGGGTCGTAGTTGCCCGCGGAATCCATCAGGACAATGGCGTTTGCGCCATAGGAGACCTGACGCTGCGCCTGCGCCAGCAGCACCTCCGCAGGCGCCATATGGGTCATCATCAGCACGCCCTGCACATATTTGTCCTGGCTGCGGGCAAATTCGATATAGCTTTGGGTCAGATCGCCCTCGGTACAATGCGAGGCAATGCGGAACACATCAACACCGGCATCAATGGCCGATCTGATGTCGGAAATCTTCGCAAAACCGGGGATCGCATGAATGCCCAGCTTGGTGCAGGTCAGATTGGCGCGGGCCGTTTCCAGCATCTCGCGGTCCGCATGGCGCGCCATGCCCAGCTGCAGGGAGGACGCCCCCAGCCCGTTGCCATGTCCAACCTCGACCACATCCAGCCCGCAGCCATCAACGGTCCGGCAATAGGCGGCGATATCATCAAGGCTGAGTGTGTGGGCAATGGCGTGGTTACCGTCGCGCAGAGTCGGGTCGTGAATGGCAATGGCCATGGTCTGGCTCCTTGTCATGGATCAGGGATTGAAGATGGAAATGGAGGAGGAGCGCCGCGTGATCCTGCCGGATCACCTCAGCTCAATCCGGGCAACGGCTGCCTTGGCATGGGCCAGCGCCTGTTCCCGGTTGTCGCCGCGCGCCAGCACATAGGCCACCCGCGACGCAGCCGACAATACGGTATCATAGCGGGTGCCGGGCTTGGCCGAGGAATGCACCCGCGTCACGCCCTCGGCACTGGCGGCGCAGTCCAGGCCGGTGATTGCGTCCAGCACCCGGTCCTGCGCCAGCATATAGCGGATCGCCATTGCCCGCGCGGCGGGGGGCGGCGCGCTATACTCCAGCCCCAAGATCGCGGCAAAAGTCTCCTTGAAAACATCCACGCCGGTGGTTTCCAAGGTCAGTTCCCAGATTTGATCGCCGCCATTGCGGGTCTGGGTCTCGATCACATAGACCGCCCCGTTGTGCAGTTTTACTTCGGTATGGGCCGGTCCGGTCCGGTAGCCGACCGCATTCAGCAGCACGCGGACCCGCTCACCAATGCGAACCGCGTCATCAGCGCCTAATGCGGCCGGCTGGACATGGCCGCTTTCAATGAAATACGGCGCCCCGCTGGTGGTTTTTTCGGTGATGGCCAGCACCCTGTGCGCGCCCTCCACCGACATGGTTTCGACGCTGTACTCCGGGCCGGGAATGAAAGCCTCCGCGATCAGCTCCTCGCGGCCCGCCTGCAGAGCGCGTGACAGCGCGGTGCTGATATCCGTCGTGGCATCAATGAAATGGACCCCCTCGCTTCCGCCGCCCTCTGCCGGTTTGATAATGGAGTCGCCGTGGCGCGCCGCAAAACCGGCAATCTCATCCGCAGAGCGCACCCGGGCAAAGGGCACATCCTCAATCCCGCATCCGCGCAGCGCCTCCCGCATCCGCCGCTTGTTGCGGGTCAGCCGCACTGCCGGTATTTGGCAATTGCTGGGCAGATCCAGCGCCTCGGCGATATGCGCGGCAGTGAGGAAGCCATACTCAGCAAACGAGAACACCGCATCAAACGGCGTGTTGCGATGCAGCGCCCGGGCCAGCGCCACGCTGTTTTCGATATCCTCATAGTCCGTCACCACAACGGTTTCGGCATGATCAAGCAGGTGATCAGTCAGATGGGCGCGGATCTGAAGCGCGCTATAGCGCAGCCCCATTTCATCAATGCGGACAAAGGTGTGGTCGCGCCCGCCGATCATCAGGATATTGTGCTTGGGCTCAGACATGGCGTCCCCCCTTAAGTGTGGTCGTTTCGGTGTCCTGCGGTTCGGGCCGGAAGAAGTCGCGGCTCATAAACATCGGTGCAATATGCAGCACCGACATCCGCAGCACGTGATTCAGCATCACAAAGGCAGGCTCCAACCCCAGCGCCAGCGCGGTCGCCACCATGACTTCAACACCGCCCGGCACCCAGGACATGAACAGCACCAGAAACGGCTGGCTGGTCAGCAGGCTGAAGCCAAACGCCATGGCCACGGTGATGCCAAAGGTAATCGAGGTGACAATCAGCCCGGCCCGCAGATAGCTGGCAATATCGGTGCGGGTGATGTCCTTCAGCCGGATCCCGATCAGCCCCCCAAGCAGCGCCATGGCAAACAGCACCAGCGGTTCCGGCACCACAATCGGCTCACTGCCAAGCCAAAGGTTGGCCCCCGCCGCCAGGATCAGCCCGGTGACCATGTAAGGTGCCGGCATGGCAAAGCGCTCCAGCACACGCCCCGCGGCATAGGCCCCGGCCGCCAGCAGCAAAAAGGAGGCATATCCGGCCCATACGCCGGTGCCATCAGGCCCATCGGGCAGCGCGGCAATCTCCTGCGGTGCTTCTTGCGGGCCGGCAATCAGGAACACCGCAACCAGCAGCGCGATCATCCGCACCATATGGGCAAAGACCATCTTGGCCGATGTCCTGCCCTCTTCTCCGGTCAGGGTCATCACCGCTGCCATGGCGCCGGGCACCGCCCCCAAGAGGCTCTCGGCTGGGGACCATTTCTCGACCCGGTAGAGCCATGTAAATCCGGCCGCCAGCTGCGCCGACATGCAGATCAGCAGCCCTGCAAGGATGGTCAGATCCGCCATCCCCTTTAGCATCTCGGCATTGAGCAGCGCCCCGACGCTGGCCCCCAGAATAAGCTGGATCACCACGATGGCCGCAGGCGGCGTGGCCAGCACGAGGCCAAAGCGGCAGGCAATCAGAACCAGCCCCGCCGCCCCCAGAAGCTGCCCCAATGGCAGCCCGCTCAGATAGCCGAGGGCCGATCCGGCACAGGCCAGCAGCAGGGTGATCGCAAAATTCCGCAGCATCAGCCCACGCTCCGCAGGGTCTCAACCGGCGCCAGCGCAGAGAGGGTGGCAATCCGGGCCTGATGGTGGATCACGTCAATATTGTTGACCATGTAGAAGGTTCCACAGGTCAGCTGACCCAGTGCAAACAATCCCTGCGACGGGCGCCCGTCGCGAGTGGTGACCCGGCAGTCCTCCAGCTGTACCTTGATGCCGCCGGTTGCATCCCGCTCGGCAAACCCTTGCTCCAGCAGGCTGCGGATCAGCGGATTGGCCTCATCCAGCCCCCGTTGCAGACCTGTTGCATTGATCACGGCATCGACCTCAACAGTGCCATCGGCAAACGCCATGCGATAACAGCCCTTGCGGAAGGTGACATCGCGCAGGCCGCTGCGATGGTTCAGCGCGCCGCTGGCCTGCAAGCCCGCAATCCGGTCCGCATTGGTGCGCGAGATCGGCACCCGCATATTCGACCAGAGCCGATGGAAATGGCGCAGGAACGCCGCCTTGGCACGATCACTCAGGCTGGCCCAAAGCTGCGGGATCAGCATGTTTGTCTCGGCCAGAATGCTCGACACCAGATCATTGTCGGCGCTGTCGGCTCCGCGCAGCAGTTCGGCAAAACTGACATCGACACCCTGGTGCTGCATCTCGGCTTCAAACAGGTCCATCACTGCAGAGAGCGAGATCCGTCCGCTGTCACAGCCGTCACGCAATGCCGCCAGCCCCTCTGCCGTCAGATGGCGCAGCGCCACCGGGCGATAGGCGGTGACCGCCTTGGGCAGCCCTGCCCGGCGCGAGGTCATCAGCATCTGACGCCCATTCACGCCAAGCGCGACATCATAGGCGGTCAAACGGCAGCCCAGTATGCCCACCCGCAGGTGCTGCAACGCCTGAAGACGCGCCGCCGGATAGGGCGAACGGAAATAGCCCGGCGTGCCGTTCAAACCGTAGGGGTCCGCTTCCAAATTGGTGCCCAGGCACAGATAGACCATGTCATAGTCGGACCCGCTGCCCGCCCAGGACAGCTGATAAAGTGCGTCGGGGCGGCGACTGGGGGCAATCGCCTCCACCTCGGCCCCGATGATACGGATCCGCCCGCCGGCAGCGCGCACAGCGCCGCACAGATCATCAAACCGGCTTTGCAGGAACCGCCCGAACTGCGCGCGCTGCAAAAACCCGTCCTCATCCGCTGCCGCGTCCCTTGCGCCGAACTGAACCAGCCAGTCGCGGAAATCATTGCGGCGAGACAGATACATCAGCTTAAGAGGCCGGTTGAGAAGGTTGGTCTCCGAATCCTCCTGATAGGCAACACCGGGTCCAAAACTGCGGCTCTTGTCAAAGACATCCACCGAAAGCGCCGACAGATCGGGCAGAGTGGAAACCAGATTTTCCAGGACCGAGACACCGGCATAGCCCGCGCCAAGAACGGCGATCTTCATGTGGTACATCCTTATTTGAGCCCCAGGGTATTGAACGGTTGCAACGGATCAGGCGGCGGCGCTGGTTTCCCACTGGCAGGCGCTGTGAAACCAGTCCTCCAGCTGCCGCAGACGGGCGCGCAACTCGGCTTCACTCTCTCCTTCGACAATCGCGTTCAGGATTTCCGCATTGGTAAAGGCCATCTGACCATAGTGCCGCCCGGCCACGCCGCTCATCCGGTAGGCCCGCACAAAGTCAAACGGGCAATTCTGCGGCACGCTCTGCAGAACGCCCTCGCGTGGCGGCACGCAGAGCTGACCAACCAGCCGTTGCGGCTCTGCCATCATCGGTGGCATCGGCGACCTTTCAAACGCCGGATCCTGCATCGCCCGCAGGTAGGTCATGCGCGGATCGACGCTCCAGGCCTCGGCCATTTCCTGATTGAAGAACACACCCCCCAGCCGCGAGGCGATCTCCCCCAGAATGATGGTCCCGTCCGGGCTGACAAACACCTCAAGGTGAAACAGCAGTGTCGGCGGCGATGGCATCACCTCTTCGACCAGGCGGCGGGAGTAGGCCACCAGCCGGTCACGCAAGGGCGTTGCCGGCTCCAGCATATGCAGATCATGTGACTGCCCGCCCAGGAAATCCAGCGCAGAGGTCAGCACCCGCACCGGCGAAATCATGATCGGCCGCCCCGCCACGTAGAGCCCGTTGACGATGTAATGATCTCCGGCAACAAAGCGCTCGATCATGGTGTTGTAGAAGGTCGAGGCGGATTGCGTCGCCAGCCATGCCGCCAGATCCGCGTCACCCCGGATCACACAGACACCGTTAGAGCCGCGCCCGTCCCGTGGCTTCAGAACAACCGGGTAGCCCAGCCTGTCAACAAAACGGCGGATATCCATCGCGCTGCGGACCACCGCCATCTCGCTGCCCGGCAGGCCCGCCTCTTGCGCCCGTGTCTTCATCGCGTATTTGTCGCGAAACATCTCCAGCTGCACTGCAGCATTTTCAGACAGTCCAAGGTAGTCATTCACCCGCGCTGCCCGCAGCACGTCGATCTCGGCCAGAGCCACGCACAGGGGCTCGGCCAGCGATTGCGCGATATCAATCGCCGCCAGTTCGACTGCCGGGCTGTCATTGAAATTTTGAAAGAAGCGGATATCCAGCCCTTCAGGGAAACTGCGCATCAGCGCCTCTTTGGCACTGGCGCAGGTCAGGACAACACTATTCGGGCCGATCGCATCTATCCACTCTGTAACACTATGCTGAAAAAGGATTTTTGGCGGTGCAAATAGGATAATATCCATGACGCGACGGAGCCTTCGGCAGAGATTCAAGAAAAATGTTGGCGTAAAGTTTAACACGCCCATTACGTGTTTTGCGCAACCTACAGGATGGTTGATATCCGTCAAGCGGCAGTTTTGTGAAGTTTACACAACGTTAAGGTGAGCGATTTTTTGCTGCTTAGCCTGCCGGATTCATCGCCTTCCAGGCAGGTCCCCGGTCGGAAACCACAGCGGCATCCCATCGTATACAACGGCAACGCGACCTGATGCCGCAACTGCACAATCGCAGCTGACGCAGCGCGCGCCTGCCTCTGGCGGCGCAATCACGGTTGGTATCAGCGGCAACCCGCCGCTTTATCAGGATCATGGCAGCTGAACCGCGCCGGGTTTGCCGGAGACTTCAACTCCTGAGCAGGTTGAAGCCACAATGAGCAAGACACCAAACAAGTATTCTCTCGAGGTTCGCGAGCGTGCGGTGCGTCTGGTGCTGGACAAGTGAGCCATTGAAGGCGCCATTGTCCTCGGACCAATGGCGCGACATGGCTCATTCTTGCCGATTGCCCCTTCTACGTATTACGAGCATCTGGCGAAGCGGGCCGATCCGGCGCGGTTGCCGGACCGTGCCCGGCGTGACGCGGCATTGCGGCCCGAGGTCCTGCGTGTTTTCGAAGAGAACTGGCGGGTCTATGGCGTGCGGAAGATCCGGCGGCAATTGCAGCGGGAGGGTTTACGCGTGGCTGTCTTCCTTCTCTGCTTTAGGAAAATTTCCACGCAGTTTCCCGGGAAGCGGCCAGGAAAAGCGGGGAAGCAGCATAGTTCAGGAAGGAAAACCGCTGACGCGGCGCGTTCCGCAAGCGGGAAAGCCAGTCTGTTGAATGGCTTACCGAGTGCCTTGGAACGCCGGTATCGGCCCGGGGGCCTCAGATTTGCACCACACATAACGCAGAAAGCTGCAGATCTCCTCAAGGAGCAGATTTAATTGGCAAAATCGGATCTTTGACAAGTTGGCCCTTTTGGGCCCGCGTCCGCCATATTTTGAAGAGGTTCAACGTGAACTCTGTTGCAACCAAGTAGAAATGTCACCGGTTCTGCAAAGTAGAAATGTCACACTCGGGCGCTGACGTTAGCAAGGCTTAGCAGCCCGGAGACCTCAGATATCGCAGGGCTGAAAAGCCTTGCGGGGCACAGAGCTATGCTAGTCGATGAATGTCATGGCAGGCCGCATCCTTGCCGTGGCATTCAGCGCAGAAGTACAGGAACAGGTCACGCCCTTCCTCCAGGCCATTGCCCTGCGCCCAGACCGGGCCTGCCGCAATTGCAAGTGTTACTGCCAGCCGCATCATCATCGCCGTTCCCCTTTGCTCCGGAACCTCTGCGCCGCCCGGCCCGAACCAGGTACCCGCCGCACATGATCCAATGATAGCGGCAATCCGGCAGCGCAGGATTGACACAGAGCAAGGCAGCATGCGCGGAACCCGGATAGGCTCCGCATGTGCAGCAACGGGACGGGGTGCTTTGCCATGACAAAAACTGCCGGTGCACTTTTTGCCGCTGCGGCTGTTCTGCTCACGGCCGCTGCCGTCTATCTGCTCGTTGCAGAAAACGGCGCGGACTTGCCGGATGGCTTCGTTCAGGGCAACGGCCGGATCGAGGCCGAACAGGTCGAGATCGCCCCCGCACGGGCGGGCCGGGTGGCCAAGGTGATGGCCGGCGAGGGCAGCCTGGTGGCGGCCGGCGGCATTCTGGTCGAAATGGACACCGATGAGCTGTCGGCGGCGCATGACCGGGCCAAGGCCGAGGCTGCCCTGGCGCGCCAGACCAAGGCCGAGGCGGAAGCGCTGGTTGTCCAGCGCCAGAGCGAGCACCGCCGGGCAAAACATGAGCTGGACCGTGCCACTGCCCTCTTGGCCGGGCATAACATCTCCGAAACCGTGTTTGAGGAGCGCGACACCGCCCATCAGGTCGCCGAGGCAGTGCTGGGCGCCGCAAAGGCGCGGGTCGCCACCGCGGACGCCGGCATCGCAGCGGCAGAGGCAGAGGTCCGCCGGATTGCCGCGCAGATCGAGGACAGCACCCTCACCGCGCCGGTGCCGGGCCGGGTCCTGTACCGGCTGGCGGAGCCGGGTGAGGTGGTCGGCGCCGGGGCACCGATCCTAACGCTCCTGAGCCTGGAAAACATCTATATGGAGGTGTTCCTGCCCGCCCGCGAGGCCGGGCTTCTGCCGATCGGGGCCGAGGCCCGCATCGTGCTGGATGCCCTGCCCGATTACGCCATTCCCGCAACCGTCACATTTGTCTCGCCAGAGGCCCAGTTCACCCCCAAACAGGTCGAGACCCTCAGCGAGCGCGAGCAGCTGGTGTTCCGCGTCCGCGTCCGCATCCCGCAGGATCTGGTGGCGGCGCGGATCGAACATGTGAAGACGGGCCTGCGCGGCATCGCCGTGATCCGGCTCGACACCGCCAAGGAATGGCCCGAAGCGCTGGAGCGGCGCATCCCGCCTGAGCTGTTCGAATGACTTCCCGGGCTGACAGTCCTGGGATACGCATCGCGGAGGTCAGCCACCGCTACCGCAAGCATACCGCGCTGGACGCGGTCTGCTTGGATCTGCCGCCGGGCCGGCTTGTGGGCTTCATCGGCCCGGACGGGGTCGGCAAGTCGACCCTTCTGGGCCTGATCACCGGCGCCAAAAAGCTGCAGTCCGGCACCATAGATGTCCTTGGCGGCCCCATCGGCGACGCCGCGCACCGGCACCGCATCTGCCCCGCCATTGCCTTTATGCCGCAGGGGCTGGGCCGCAATCTCTACCCCGAACTCTCCGTACGAGAAAATCTCGGGTTCTTCTCGCGTCTGTTCGGCCAAGGCGCGGCAGAGCGCGAGGCCCGCATCGCATCGCTCCTCACCGCGACCGGGCTGGCGCCCTTTGCGGACCGGCTGATGGGCAGGCTGTCCGGCGGCATGAAGCAGAAGCTGGGCCTCTGCTGCGCCCTGATCCACGACCCCAAACTGCTGGTGCTGGATGAGCCGACAACCGGCGTCGACCCCTTGTCGCGCCGCCAGTTCTGGGCGCTGATCGGCGCCATCCGGCAGCAAAGCCCCGGCCTCACCGTGCTGGTCTCCACCGCCTATATGGAGGAGGCGCAAAGTTTCGACTGGATCGTCGCCATGGATGCAGGCCGTGTGCTGTACCAGGGGCCGCCGGACGACCTGAGGCGCCAGACCGGCGATCTGGAAACCGCTTACCGCCAGCTGCAGGGAAACGGCAGCCCGACGCCGCTTCAGCACTCTGCATCAGCGGCGCACAGCGGCGAGCCGGTCATCACCGCGCGGGGCCTCACCCGCCGCTTCGGTGATTTCACTGCGGTTGACCATGTCGACTTCAGCATTGCCCGCGGTGAAATCTTCGGCTTTCTCGGCTCCAACGGCTGCGGCAAGTCGACTACCATGAAGATGCTGACCGGCCTCTTGCCCATCAGCTCCGGCGAGGCGCAGCTGTTCGGCAAGCCGGTGGATGCCCGCAACCGCGCCATGCGCCGCGAAACCGGCTACATGAGCCAGGCTTTTTCGCTTTATGGCGAACTGACCGTTGAGCAGAACCTGCAGCTCCACGCCCGCATATTCGGGATCAAGGACAGGGAGGCCAGGGTCGCCGAACTGACGCAGCGCTTCGGCCTGGCGTCGCACAGCACCTCTTTGGCCGCCGCCCTGCCGCTGGGCATCAAGCAGCGCCTGTCGCTGGCGGTTGCGCTGATCCACCGCCCGCGGGTGCTGATCCTGGATGAGCCGACCTCCGGCGTCGACCCGGAGGCGCGGGACATGTTCTGGGCGCTGCTCCTCGAACTGTCGCGCAACGAGGGCGTGACGATCTTTGTCTCCACCCATTTTATGGGCGAGGCCGAACGCTGCGACCGGGTCTCCTTCATGCACGCGGGCAAGGTGCTGGCCGAAGGCACACCCAAGGCGCTGATGACATCGCAGTCCGCGGACACCTTGGAACAGGCCTTTGTCTCCATCCTTAAGGCCGCCGATCCCCCTGTCCCGGTTTCCGCTCCAGAAGCCGCCGTGCATACTGGCACCGCGCCGGCAGGCGGCTCCCTTATCCGCGCCCTGGCTTATGCCCGGCGAGAAACGGTTGAGGTCCTGCGCGACCCGGTGCGGCTCGCCTTTGCCTTCCTTGGCTCGGTGATCCTGATGCTGGTGTTCTGCTTCGGCGTTTCGCTGGATATCGATGAGCTGGACTATGCCGCACTCGACCTGTCGCAAAGCCCCGAAAGCCGCGCCTACCTCGCGGAGATTTCCGGCTCCCGCTACTTCCGGCCAACGCCGCCCTTGGCCAGCGCCGCTGAGGGCCGCAGCCGCCTGGTCTCCGGCGAGGTTTCGCTGGTGATCGAGCTGCCCCCGGATTTCGGCCGCAAGCTGCGCGCGGATGAACCCGCAGAGGTGCTGGCGATCGTCGATGGCGCCATCCCCTTCAAGGGCGAAACGGTAGAAGGCTACGCCGCCGGTCTGCATCAGACCTTCCTGAACGCCCAGGCAGCCGCCAGCGGCGCCAGCCAGGGTGAAACCGCCCGGATAGAGCCGCGTTTCCGCTACAACCAGAGTTTCGAGAGCATCGCCGCAATGGCGCCTGCGATGCCCGCAATCCTGCTGATCATGCTGCCCGCGGTGCTGATGGCGGTCAGCGTCGCGCGGGAAAAGGAGCTGGGATCGGTCACCAATTTCTACGTGACGCCAACCACCCGGCTGGAGTTTCTGATCGGCAAGCAGATCCCCTATATCGTGATCGCCTTTTTGAACTTCCTGCTGCTCACGGCGATGACCATCGCGGTCTTCGGGGTGCCGCTCAAGGGGGACCTGCTGCCGCTGGCCCTTGGCGCGCTCCTGTATGTCTGGGCCGCGACCTCCTACGGGCTGCTGATTGCCACCATGACCTCCAGCCAGGTGGCGGCAACCTTTGCAACCGCCATCGCTTCGGTGGTGCCGACGATCCAATTCTCCGGTTTGCTCCAGCCGGTCTCGACACTGGAAGGCGGCGCCCGGACCGTCGGTTCGCTGTGGCCGTCCTCCTACTTTCTGCATCTGAACGTCGGCGCCTTCACCAAGGGCCTGGGCTGGGAGGCGCTTGGCCCTGACATTCTGGCGCTCGCCTGCTTCGGGCCGGTGTTCACACTGCTGGCCGCGCTGACGCTGCGCGCGCAGGAGAAGTAGATGCAGCGTCTGTCCCGCATATTCTGGCTCGGTCTCAAGGAGATGATGAGCCTGCGCCGCGACTGGGTGATGATGGCGCTGCTGGTCTGGTCCTTCACCCTGGCACCGGTGATGGAGGCGACAGGGGTCGCCACCTCGGTCAACAACGCCTCGATCGCCTTTGCGGACGAGGACAACTCCCCCCTGTCGCGCACCCTGGCCGGGGCCTTCTTTCCACCCGAATTTCAGCCGGTGGTGCAGGTCGAGCCCGGCACCGGCGCCGCCCGGATGGATGCGGGCGATTTCCTGTTTGTCGTCGCGGTGCCGCCGGGGTTTGAAAAGGATCTGCGCGCCGCCCGCGTGCCGGAGATTCAGGTGCTGATCGACGCCACCGCAATGGAACAGGCAGGTATTGGCGCCAGTTACATCACCAGCATCCTCAGCACCGAGATCCGCCGTTTTGCCATCGGCGCCGACCTCTCAGCGCCGCAGACCCTGGGCATCATCATCCGCAGCGCCTTCAACCCGAACCGCGACACCGTGCGCTTTGCCGGCATCAACGCGCTGATCGGCCAGATCATGTGGCTGACCACGATCCTCACCGGCGCCGCGATGATCCGCGAGCGCGAGCACGGCACCATTGAGCACCTGCTGGCGATGCCGCTCTCGCCCTTTGACATTGCCGTGGCCAAGATCTGGGCAAATGCCGCGGTGGTGCTGGTTGCGGCGGCGCTGTCGCTGGCTTTTGTGATGCAGGGGGTGCTGGACATCACCATTGCAGGCTCCACGCTGCTGTTCCTCTGCGGCACCGCGCTGTTTCTGTTCACCGCAACCGCGCTTGGGGTGTTTCTGGCAACTGTGGCGCGCTCGATGGCGCAATTTGCGCTGCTGGTGATGCTGACCATCCTGCCGATGCTGATGCTGTCAGGCGGCGAAACCCCGGTGGAGAGCCAGCCCGCCTGGCTGCAGGCCATCACCACTTTCCTGCCCTCGCGTCACTACATGGCCGCCAGCCAGGCCATCGTCTTCAAGGGCGCAGGGGTTGAGACCGTCTGGCCGGAATTCCTGTGGATGGCACTGCTGGGCGCGGCCCTGTTGGCAACCAGCCTGGTGCTGTTCCGCCGCTCAGTGGCGCAGGATCGCTAGCGGATCACAACCACGGTGCATTTGGCATGGCGCACAACCCGCGCCGCTGTCGAGCCGAGGAAATAATCCTGCAGGCCCGGCCGGTGCGAGGCGATGACGATGCAGTCGGTGCCATGCGCGTCGGCGTAATCGGTGATCGTGCGCCCGGCATGGCCGGTGACCACATCCGCCTTGATGCCTGCCACCCCGCCCAGATCCGCCTTCAGCGACGCCAGCATCTCGGCGCGGGTGTTTTCCAGCAGACCCTTGGGCAGCTGCTGAACCACATAGCCGGGGATCTCGTCAGCCACAGTCAGCGCGGTGATCCTGGCATCGCCGTCGGCCAGCAGGCGGGCAGCCTCCAGCGACCGGGCCGTATCGGCACCGTGATCCGGGGCAATCGGAACCAGAATATGTTTGTACATCGTGATCCTCCTTTGGTGTTGTTCAACGTTACGCCCGTGGCCGCCGGCCTGCATTTATTGAGGTTGTCCAGCTCTGCGGTGTGCCTGCCGCCGCGCCAGGCCGGGGCTGGTCACGCCTTCCGCAGAGCGGCTTTCACCCGCCCGGCAACCTCATCCTCGGTGCCGGCGCAGTTGATCCGGGTCCAATCCGCAGCATTCGCGCCAGCACGTCTTTGCGGGCCTGCAGCGTGGAGAGGTCCAGGTAACTGTAGCGCACCGCCCGCTTGATCCTGAACGCCAGACCGCCGGTCAGGAACACATGCGCGGAATGGGTCGTGATCACCTCGACCGGTGCGCCAATGCCATAGGCTGACGGGGCGCTCAGAAAGGCCACCACTTCAACCTGCTGGTTTTCATCCGGATGCATTGTTTTTCCCCTGGCGCAGCGTACCAGAGGCGCTTTGCATCCGCCTTGAGTGAAGTCAAACCAGCCAGCGCTGCGCTTGCGCGCCAAACCCATGTCTGGATCAATGCAGGTGGGCTTGCAGCCGGATAGACTCAACCAATCCTGACTGGAGGCAGCAAAATGACCAACACCGATGCCCGAACCAGATCAAAAGCCGGGCTGACAAGCAGGGCCTTGGCCGTTTTTGGCGTAACCTTCTCATTTGCAGCCATTCTTCTCAGCGGCGGTATCCTTTTCTTTGCACCCAAAGGTAAGATTTCCAAAGAGATGGGTTGGGATGCGCTGGGACTGGGCAGGCAGGACTGGAGCGATCTCCATATTGTCCTGGCGGCGCTGTTTATTGCCTTTTCCCTGTGGCATGCAGCGCATCATTTGCATGTGTTCAAAACTCTTTTCTTCGGCAGCAAGATGTCTTCACGCGGCCACCGGGCCGAGGCGCTGATTGCGTTTGCGGCGGTTGCCGGCCTTACCGTTCTGGCCTTCTTCAGCTTCCGCCGGGCAGCTGGCTACTTGAGCTGAGCGAGCTGTTCACACATGACTACTGGACCCGCTGAAACGTGATCCCGGCGACCGGATGCCGCCGAAAGGCCGGCCTTTGCTATAGGTATGGTTTGCAGGGGCAGCCCGGTAAATTCCATGCTGGCGGCCAAGGGGAGGCTGCCTTTCACACCGGATTGATCAGGATCATGGCATCCCGCGGCAACCCTGATCTACTGATCAACGCGGTGCGCACTCCGCCTGCCGCGATCCAGCTCGGAGGCCCGCCATGCAACGCAAAACCTCTCTCTTCGTTCTTGCCACTGACACCAGCGACGCAACCATCACTGCCGCCGCCGAGGCGGCGCAGGGCCAGGACGCCTACCTGGCTTGCCTGCTGCTCGATAACCTGCCCGGCAGCCCCTACTTTGTCTCCGGCACAACGGCCTTCGGCTCGGCTGCGATGCCCGCTGACTGGGTGGACGGCCTGCGCGACGCCCGGCAGGCAGCAGAGATCCGCGCCGCAGAGGTCAACGATCTCCTCACCCGCAACAGCTGCACCGGCGATGTGCAATATGCGGTCTGCGCCGGTGCGGATATCCGGCTGCTGTGCGCCCAGCGGGCCAAGACCTGCGACATCGCGCAGTTTGCCGAGGGCCTCAGGGACCACGGGGCTGTCTTCCGCGAGGCGCTGCACGGCCTGCTCTTCCAGTCGCCGGTTCCGGTCATTGTGAACGGCGCGCCCTTTGCCAGCTGCAACCGCGTGTTCCTGGCCTGGGACAGCAGCCTTGCCGCCTCCCGCGCCGCCCATCTGGCGCTGCCCTGGCTGTGCCGCGCCGAGGAGGTCGTGATCGGCTGCTTTGAATCCGGCGCCTCCGATCAGCGCGACGGCGAGGATCCGGGCACCGATGCCGCAGCCTGGCTCAGCCACCAGGGCTGCAAGGTGACCGTGTCGCAGTTCCCCGGCGGCGGCCAGGACGTCGGCCACGGAATTCAGCGGCGCGCCCGCGAGGCCGGGGCCGGTCTGGTGGTGATGGGGGCCTATGGCCATTCCCGCCTGCGCGAGGCTGTCTTCGGCGGCACCACCCGCACGATGATCGATCAGACGGAGCTGCCGGTGCTTTTTGCCCACTGACGCCCGCTGCCCTTGCGCCCATGACACCAGGAGCCGGAACATGACCAGCCAGGCCCCCTTTGATGCCTACAAACCCGCCGAAATCGCGGCACGTGTAGAAAATGCCGGAACCGCCAAGGCCCATCTGCCGCTGCCGCAGATGTTCGTGCTGGCAATGCTGGCGGGCGCCTTCATCGGTTTCGGCGCAGCGGCCTATACCATGACCCTGACCGGCGCATCCCCCGTCGCAGGACCGGTCCGGGTGCTGGGCGGCGCGGTGTTCTCGCTCGGCCTGATCCTGGTGGTGATTGCCGGGGCAGAGCTGTTCACCGGCAATGTGCTGATGGTGATCGCCGCGGTGGACCGCAAGATCCCGCTGCGCCTGCTGCTGCGCAGCTGGGGCATTGTCTATGCCGGCAATCTGGCAGGCGCCGCCGGCCTGGCCGCCGCCTTTGCGCTGACTGGTTTGCTGGACGGCCCGATGGGCGCAACCGCCGCCGGGATCGCAGAGGCCAAGGCCGGCCTCGCCCCGCTTGAGGCTTTCATGCGCGGCGCGCTGTGCAACGCCCTGGTCTGCCTCGCCGTCTGGCTGTCTTTCGCCGCCCGCACCGCGGCCGGCAAGGTTCTGGCCATCCTCTGGCCGGTCACTGCCTTTGTGCTCCTGGGGCTCGAGCACTCGATTGCCAACATGTATTTCTTCCCGCAGGCTTGGGCAGCCGGAGCGGGGACCCCCTTTACCGCGGCTGCCGCCAACCTGTTCTGGGTCACCCTCGGCAACATCGCCGGCGGTGCGGGCGGCGTTGCCTTGGCCTATTGGTTCGCTTTTCTCGGCGGCTCCGCGCAGCGGCAGACTGAACACGCGCCTGAGCAAAGCCGCTGACGCCGCCGCCTTACTCTGTTTTTCGGTCCGGCAGGCGGATTTCCTGCAGCACCGCCAGATAGCCCATCAAGTCGGACAGGGTGACCACCCCCAGCAGCTGGCGCCCCTCTGCCACCAGAAACTTGCGCCGCCCGGTAGACGAGATCTTCGCCATCAGCTCCGCGGCCGGCATCTCCGGGCCGACCATATTATCTGCATCCGCCGCCGCATAGACGTCGCCCACGCGGGTTGCCGCCCATTCCGCGCGCGGGGTCTGCGTCAGCAGGCCGGTATCGGCAAAACCCAGCAGCACATCGCCCAGCACCACCGGCACAAAGCTCTTGCGTTCCGCCAGCATCACCTGATCCGCGAGGTATTGCAGGCTCACCTCCGGCAGCACGGTGACCGCATCGCGCGTCATCAGAGCAGCCACCGTCTTGCCCTTGAATGCCGCCTCCTGCAGCTGGCGGGCATAGGTGCCCTTGGCCGCAGCCAGCACAAACACCCCGATCAGCACCTGCCAGAGCGACGCAACCGGATTGCCGGAAAACAGCCCGATGACGCCAAAGACAATCAGCGCATACGCAAAAAAGCTGCTGATCCTTGTGGCGGTGGCTGTCGCCTGCAGAAGATCGCGGCTGCGGCTCCACAGATACGCCCGGAAGATCCGCCCGCCATCCAATGGAAAAGCCGGCAGCAGGTTGAACACCGCCAGCACCAGGTTGATCAGCGCCAGATAGTCCAGCACAGGGATCAGCGCCGTCCCCGGCGCCAGCAGCCCGCCCGCCTGGGCCAGCAGCCAGAAGGCAAAAGCCAGAGCAAAGCTCATCAAGGGGCCTGCAATGGCAATCCAGAATTCGCTGGCGGCAGTCTTCGGCTCCGATCCCAGCTCTGCAACCCCGCCGAAGATAAACAGGGTGATCCCCTTGATCTCGACCCCGTACCGGCGGGCCACCACCGAATGGGACATCTCATGCAGGACCAGCGAGCCGAAAAAACCCAGCATCGCCAGCAGCGCCAGGGTGAAATAGACGCTGCCGCCGGCACCGGGATAAACCGTAGGGAAAAACTGCGTTGACAGGCTCCAGGTAATCAGCGCAGCAATCAGCGCCCAGCTTGGGTCGATACGGATGTCAAACCCCTGCAGGGTGGCGATCTTGATGGCATTGGAAAACATGGGCTCCCCTCCGGTCCTCAGCTTAGGGGCAAACCGGCCCGCCTCCCTTGATCCGGCTCAAACCCGGAACAGACTGCCCGCCAGATAGGCCACGGCAGCAGCACAGGAGCCGATCAGCAGTGTCTCCAGCCCGGATTTCCACCAGGGCGCCAGCGACCAGACGCTTTTGCTGGCGCCGATGCCGAAAAACACTGCCGCGGTGGCCAGCGCCGCCGTCAGAAACGGATCCGGCAGCCCCAGCATGAACGGCAAGAGCGGCACGATGCCCGCCACCATGAAGGCGGCAAAGGTTGTCAGCGCCGCCGCAACCGGATTGGGTTCCGCAGGGGCCAACCCGTATTCGCTGGTCAGCATCAGTGACACCCATTTCTCCGGCTTGGCGGCAACGGACTGTACCGCGCCTTCCAGCACGGCGCCGCTCAGCCCCAGCTCCTGAAATATTTGGCGCAGCTCCTCGCGCTCACCCTCGGGATACTGGCGGATATGGCGCTTCTCCACCTTGTAGAGCCGCCGCCGGTCGTCCAGATCCGCCTTGGTGCCCAGGTAGTTGGCCGCCGCCATGGAAAACCCGTCCGCCAGCACATTGGCAATGCCCAGAGCGATGATCACGCCTTGCGAAAACCCGGCGCCCTCGACGCCCGCGGCAATCGCAAAAGTGGTGACCGCGCCGTCGATGCCGCCGTATACCGCGTCGCGCAGCCGCCCGGTGCCGTTGCTGCCCGCAAGCCGCCGTGCGATGTCTTCCTTGCTGTGCCCGTGATCGCCCTTCATGCCCGCAGGATGGCCCGGAACGGCAAAACCCGCATTGAGGGAGGTCAAGCCGCCACCTGCGCCCCGATGGTCAACGTCAGCGCCGCCAGCAGCAGCGGATTGCTGAAGAATCCGATCCGCCAGCTCGACGGATGCAAGGAGCGGAAGGCAAAGACGCTGGCCTTTTCAAAGACCACCATGGCGGTAAAGGCTGCGGTGCGGGTCAAATCCTCGTTGCCGTCCAGCAGATGCAGGAACAGCCACAGGCTGGCCAGCCCAGTGTAAAGCCCCTGCGCTACTGGTCCTGATCCCTGAAACTGGTCCGGAGTGAGAGCGGGCTTTTGGGTGCATTTCTGGCAAGAGAGGGAGTGTACCGATGCCGAAGAAACGATTCAGCGACGAACAGATTGAACGCCTCATGGTTCCTGTCGATGGACGACGCCCGAAAGCGGATCAACGAATGGAAAGCCGATTACAATGAAGCCAGGCCGCATTCCTCGCTGGGGAACTTGACGCCGGGCGAATTTGCGGCCCGACTGAACGAAACCCGAAAGGTCGCATGAAGCGCGGGCCAAAAATGGGGTGAGCTCCAATCCCGGCACCGGCATGGACCGGACGAGTCTTAGGGCGCATGACCACTTGCCAGGTCTTCAGTTGAGCGATTCAGGCGTACAAAGATGCAGCGAATCCGGCAAAGCTTGGAGGCCACGCAGGCTGCCGTGCAGCTGAAATCTGGTCCTGACGGGCCCAGGCTGCGGCAATTGCCCTCAAATCCATTGACATTCGCTTCAAGAATTGCGGCAAAACTCAAGGCTTACGTAACGTCATCCTCGCTGGCCCGGTTGTCGGAAATCAATTCATTCTCAAATTCATTTTTATAAGTACCTCTGCCGGGTACTGAACAGGTGTGTTGAACTAAAGTGTTGCGGCATAAGGCGTTGCTAGCCTGTGTCCGTTAGGTTGCACAAATTTCAGGCCTCAACAACTGTGACGTTATTTAGGTCAGGCATGGCGACCTTATTCGTGCCGTGAATGATGTATTTGCGATAGGAATTTGAGCGTTTCTCCCAGCTTTCCTACCAAGCCCGTCAAGTGCACAGGCGTGTACAGAAGCGGCAACCAGGATTAAGGGCTGAACGGCATGACAACGACAGAAGACCTTCTCTACGCTGAAAGCGGTGATGAAAACCTACTGGCGGCGGAATACGATCATATCGCCGATGTCATGGCCGAGGTGCTGGCGGATCTCAATCTGGCGGTGTCGGAAGATGCAGCCGGATTACGGGAGATCCTGCGTGCAAGCTTCAGTAAGCTGACCGGCGACCAGACAGCTGAAAATACCCTGTTCAACAAGTTTGCCAATATCGACGACGACTTGATGCCGGAAGGCCTGGCAATCCTGCCGGAACACAGCCTGGACGGGGCGCATGCGGCGTATTCGGCAAATGCGGGCGGCACTATCGTGCTGACCTACGATGCGATCACACAGGGGCGCGCCTATCTGAAATACCTTCTGGCTGAGGAGCTGGGACATCACTTTGACGCTCTGCTGGGCGAGGGCGACAGCAGTGGCGATGAAGGGGCGAAATTCGCGGCTGCACTCTATCCGGATATTGCCGAAGCTTTTGAGATCGATACAGCGGCGGAAGCAGCGGACGAAGATGCCGCCGTCATTGAGATGGGCGGCGAAGGGTTTGACATCGAGTTTGCAGGTGCAGAAGGCACCAGCAGCGGGGCTTTGAAAAAAAATAAAAGCAAAAGCCTTGCGGACGGCTTGAACGAAATCCGGAACGATCTGTTCACACCCGGTGAATTCGTTTCACGGCTGCGGCGGACGGCCAGCCAGGACGCAGCGGGACTTCTGGATGCAAACCAGGGCGATGCCACAGAAATCAGTGCGGATGGGTTCGACTTTTTGAATCTGATCCGTCTGCGCAAGCCTGAATCCTCCAGGGCAGCATTTCTCAAATCTGCAACCCCGCTGGTTCAATCCGGTACCACTGGCACATCCGTTGATCCCGATGCCCGCCCCAGCTTGAAATCCAGTTTCCTTGGGGCAGCGAAGCGGTTAAAGCAAGGCGCCTCCAGCACCGGCTCGCTGGTTAAAAAGCGTGTCAATGCGGTCAAAACCCGGATTGTTGAGGCACGTGCAGGAACAAGCGGCGAAACACCGTTGCTGGAAGACACCGATGGCGACATCGAAGATCTGGCAGGACTGAAGAGCCGGATTGCTCAATTCAACAGCAGCGAAACGCGCACCAAACCCTTCGACTATTTCTTTGATCAGGTCGTTAAACCCAACAGGAATCCGGCGCTTGGCGAACTGACGGATGCGCAGAAACTGGATATTCTGAAGGATATTCCGACCACAATGACGGGTGACATCGGGACGACCACGTTTGCTTTCCAGTCGGAGCGCAACCATGGAATTGGTGTCAAAGCTGTTACTGGTGAGGGGTTCAAGGCAGGTGTCGGCTTTGATTCGGACACGACTTCTGCTTTTACCATCAACGCCAAGGATGGTGTCTATTCTGTTGATTTGGTCATTGCCAGCGGCCGCTCTTTCAAAGTCCGGGGCGACTATGCAGCAGGTGTCGATGCCGCATATACCCAGCCTACCCTGGATGTGAAGCTGATAAACTACCAAAAGACCGCCACTTGGTCATCCTCCAACCTGGACCTGGTTGCAGTCCAGTACCTGATTGAGCAGCTGTACACAGGGGAACTGGAAGCGATTGATTTCCAGAACTATACCCGTGAAATCAAAAAGAAGGGCGAGGTGGCGGCAGGACTGTCAAGCGGTGTTGCGGGAAGTTCCGGAGATGCAGCAGCAGCAGATGGAACCTCATCCGGTTCAATCACAATATCCACGCCGGGCAACAAGGAAATCACCAAGATTGATATTGACAAGCTGCTTCAGAACGATCCGGCAGCAGTGGCAAAACGGAAAGCGAAGACAGACGGTGGCATCACATTGGGTTGGACACCAATTTCCGGCGGCGCCGGATTGCGGGCTGAAGACGCCCGTCCGGACAATGTCTCCGGGTCTGCCGCGCAAAGCTACGCCACAGCCGAGGCTCGGCTGGGCCAGGCCAAAATCGCAGAGAAAGGCCAATTCACGATCCCGTTCTCCTTGCACAAGAATACAATTGCCGGGATCGGCAAGGAATTGCTGGGTTTCAAAAACGGGCTGCAAAAACTGTTCGGAAAGGACGTTTTTGACAATTGGCGGCAGGAAGCACGAAGGCTGTCCAGCACGGCGGGCGAAGCCTTTGGGAATGACAAATCAAAAAGCTTTGTGGTGGACTTCAAAATCCGCGATGACGCTGCCGAAGCGCTCTATAAGAAGCATATCGTTCGTGACAGCTCCGGACACCAGGCAGGGTTCGACGACACTGGGTTTCAGAAGGATATTCAGAAAATCCTGAAAAATCCAACCAAGACTAAGAACGCAAATCAGCTGACCTTTAGTGTGTCAGTCAAGTCCGGGTTCACCGATAAGGCTGTGACTTCTGGCGGTTTTGTCGTCAAAGCAGGCGGTTCGGCTGGCTATACCGTGGGCCAGACGCTGGAAATCCAGAAGAACCTGACCTTTTACAAGGCGCCGCCGAACCAGGCGGGGACCAGCCGCGTGCGGGCCGGGGCAGGGGATGACCAGCTGTATCTCCTGGGCGACGACGGCAGCGATATCGAGCGCCTGCTGAGCTGGGATGCGCTGTCGGGCGAAGTTTCAGCCGGGTTCACCCGGATGGTGGACAGCAAGGCGCCGGCGGGCCAGTTCACAACCGAAGTCCGTCACGCACCGCAATCGCTCTATGTCGGGGTCGGTAAGGACGGCAAGCCTTGCGGCCAGTGTGTTGGCCTGTCGCTGGGCTATCTCTACAGCCTGTCGCAGTCCGACAGCACCAAGCAAAAGTTTCTGGACGGCGTGTTTACCCACTCCAGAATCGTGGACAACAGCAGCAGTTCAGTGCGCGAAGATGTGGAAAGTGTCGGCTTCCAAAGCCTGATCCGCCGCCTGAGCGCCTTTGGCAATTCCGGCGACGCGGCGCAATCGGTGCTGAACGGGCAGGGGAACCTCACGCTGGATCAGGTGATGTCGCGGCTGCAAGCGGCGTCCGGCGATGCATTTTACGAACTGCATACCGGCAACCACGCCTTTGCCGTGGCCAAGAAAGTTTCCGGCGGCACCGCCAGCTATCACTTCTACGAAACCAATGCAGCTGAAGTGAAGCTGTCGTCATCCTCCGAGGCCGGAACAGCAGGGGCCCTGAAGTCGGTCATCGAAAGCCACTTGGCGCAGAAAAGCAGCGGCGGGCACTGGGAGGGCAGCCTTGCCTCCTATTATGACACAAAGAAGAACTCCTCGGGCAGCCTGGTGTTTGACACCTACCAGTTCGATCCATCCAAAGTTTCCGGCAAGGAGGCCTTCACGGCGCTTGACGGCCTGCTGGAGGGCGATGGTTTCGTGACCGAGCGGCAGCGCCTGTCCAAGCTTGGGGATATCAGCCTGAACGGCAAATCCGTCTCGGCGCTGGCGCTGTATGATGCGGCCACCTCCGTTCACGGGCTCAAGGTATCCGGCAATGTGTTTGCTGAGCTGGCGGGCGGCGGCGCAATGCTGTCTGATCTCCGGTTTGATGTGCGCGGCCTGGAAAGCGTTCTGTCCAGCGACCTGGCGGACGCGGAGAAGGTAAAGATCGCTGTCATCCTGAAGCAGCGGCTGGAGGCGGAAAGCGGCGATCTGACCAAAGTCTTCAGTTCCGACTCCCTGCAGGACAGCAAGGTCGGAACAACAGATCTGGCCCAATCGCTGGCCGATGTGGTCACGTCCAAGATCACGGGCGCTTATGAGGCGGCACCCGACTTCCATCAGGCGGTCGAGACTGCAACCGGCCAGAGCCGGAACCTGCGCAAGTCGCAGGAGCTGCAGGTGAAGTATGGTCTTTCGATTGAAGATACCGCTTCGGTGCTGCGGGTTGCCGAGCTGTCCAAACAGCTGAACGGCTACAGCGAGCAGGACTTCCAGAAGCTGAGGAACAAGCACCGCGGAGCGTCCGATCTGCAGCTGCTCGAAATCGCCTCGACGGATCAGCTGCGGCGCAGCGTGCGCGGGCTGGACGACGGCACCGCGATTGTGGACATGGCCGATTGGACCCGTTCCGATGCGATGGGCTATCTTAATGAGAAAGGCGTGTTCCGGGCCGGGCCTTATGCGGATCCGCTGGATGTCAATGCCGTCCGCAAGATCGTCAACAGCGGCACCTACAGGGACCGGCTGGAGCTGGTCAGCGCTCTCACCAAGATTGACCCGGAACTGTACCGGGGCATCGAAACAAAGCTGCGTCAGGACACTGATCTGGAGACCCAGAAACTGGGGCAGTCCCTGCGCCGCAACTTCAGCCCGTCGCGGGCGCAGAAGGCGCTGAACGGGGCTAACATCAGCTTTACCACACTGACGACACTGAATTCGGTCCGCTCGGTCATTACTGACTGGAACAACCTGAACACCACCCAGAAAGCCCTGACCGTGACGGAACTGGCTGGCGGCGTGGCACTGCCGACAGTGGTCAGCAAGGGCATCAGCACCGGCTTCAAGCTGGCAGGCAAGGCGCTGGGAACCGTTGGCAAAGCGGTCAAGGCGGGGGGGCTGGATCTGTTGCTGGCGCCGATCAGCCTGACCTCCATCGGGCTGGAATGGAAGGATTTCTGGAACAACAACGGCGACACAGGCAGCATTGAGTACAAATCTCTGGTCTCCAGCACCGTGATCACCACGGTGTCCCTGGCAGCCAGTGTAGCGCTGACTGGCGTCTCCATTGCCGCCGCAGTTTCGGCATCCGCTGCGGGCACGACAGTTGCGGCCGCCGCCGCGGCCGGATCGCTGTTGGCGACAGTCGCCTCGTCTGCCGGCCCCATCGGCCTGGCCATCGGTGCTGCGGCCTTCATTATCCAGGGCATCGTTCAAGGTGCGCTGCAGATCGAGGAATACGGCGACTATTTTGAGAACACCGCAGACAAGGTGCATCAGTTCTTCGCCGCCTGGGTCGGCGTGGAAACCCGCGGGTTCAAGGAAGCCAAGGCCAAAAAACAGGGCGAGGAAGCGGCAGCGGACACGGAAACCAGCCTGCTGGACGGCTGGAATGAAACCAAGGCCTATCTATCTGACATCTTTGCCAAAAGCGGCCACAAGGACCTCAATGTCCGCAACCGCAGCTTTAACGTGAACTACGGCATTGTCGACTATGATGGCGACAATGACGGCGACAAGGATGAGGTTGGCTATCTGCTGCAGCAGGAAGGTCCGGTTTTTGGCAGTCTGGAGCGGATCACCACGCAGCTGATTGCTGCCGGCACCACCGTTTGGGCGGAGCTTGGCCGCAAGGCCGGTGAGTCGGTTACCGGCGATCTCGCGAAGAAGAACCTGTTCAGCCTGGACAACTCCACCGAGCTGGCTCGGCTGACAGGCGGCAATCTGGCGGATGTCTACAACATGTCCGCGGAAGCCAAAGTGGGTCATCTGGATGGCGGCGCCGGTGTCGATACGCTGATCCTGGATGCGGATGGGAATACAGCGACCATCGACCTGAGAGCGGGCACCGGGCGGATCGTGCATCCGGACCCGCTCGACTTCAACCTGTCCAGCATCGAGAACATATCGGTGGTGAATGCGCATAGCTTTACCAAGGTCTATGGCGACGATGGCGACAACCTGCTTGATGTGCGGGGCGATGGCTTTGCCAGCGGTTATGAGGTGCATGGCGGCGGCGGCGCCAATACAATTGTCGTCAACAGCGGCATCGTTATTCACAGCACCAGCGACGACACTTTCCTGTGGAGCGCGGGCAGCCACGGCCAGATCTGGCTGGACAAGAACGACGGCCCGCAGGCGGCGCTGATCGAACTGCCGGACAACTATGACCGCTACACGCTGGATACCTCGGCCAACGCGCTGGTGCTGCGCGGGCCGGATGGCAAGTCCCTGCAGATTGGCGATATCTTCGAAGGCGAAGGTGTGGTGCGCAAGAACAAGATCCTGCAGTTCCGGGACAAGAGCGGCGCCAGCTTCTCTCTGACGCTGGAAAACAAGTACCGGGGTGACGGCAGCAACGTTTATCCGGTTTCACTGGAACGGGTGTCCAAATCCTTTGTTTTCCAGAAAAAGGCGGAGGGCGACAACGACCTTACACGCCTTGCCGGTGATCAGGCAGTCTCAACCTACCGGCTCAATCCCGGTTCCGGCTCCTTTGTTCTGGAGCCGCGTACCCAGCGGATGATGTCGGTTGTGCTGAATGCCGATTTGGACAAGGTGGATTATTTCTACAATGAAGATGGGCAACTGACCCTTCTGTACTTCGCCCTCGACGATACCATCGAAGTCATCATTCCGGATTACCACGCACATGCCGGACAGATTTCGATCTATGCCAACACGCCCGGTGCCGAAAACGCGGTTCCTGCATTGCTGCAACTGCCTGCAGAAGGCGGCGGCCGTCTGTCCATAGAAAATCTTGCCGGCGGGACAGCCGAGGCGGAAGAGGCAGTGTCAGGTTTGCGCTCGACAACTCCGGTGAAGGCAGGCGATGCGGTTGAACTGAGTTCCACCGATGCGCAAGGCCGCTATGTCGCACAGGCGGACGCCGCAGCGGGGCTGGCGGTTTCCATCGCATCCCTGTCGCAGATTGCCTATCTGCGTATGGGGGATGATCTGCTGGTCTATGACGAAAGCCGACTGGACCCCGCGCTGGGGCTGGAAGCGCAGCAGTCGCTGCTGATCGAAGGCTATTACGCGGCTGCTTCTGCTCCGGGGCTGTCGGTGAATGGACAGTCGGTGACCGCGCAGGCGATTGCAGCGGAAACAGACAGCTATCTGGGCAGTAGCGGCGACGACGAGATGTCCGGCGCCAACTACACCGAGATGGCCGGCGGCGCAGGCAGCGACACCTACACAGTGGACCTGTCAGGCAGCAAATCCTATGTCATCGACAACACCGACGGCGCACTGACCTATGACATGCTGCAGCTGGAAGGCGTTGCATCGGACGACATGCGCGACGTGGTGCTGACCCATCAGGGCGGCGATCTGATCCTGTCCTATCAGAACAGCCAGGTCACGCTGAAGAACTTCAACCGGGAAACCGAAGCGCGTCACCTGCGGGTCCGCCTGGGTGTAAGCGGATTCACCTACGGGCTGCCTGCACTGGTTTCCGGAGAGACCAACTTCTATGAACTGGATGCCCGCAACCACCAGCGCATTCAGCTGGTGGACAACGGCAAGCCGCATTTCTTCGACCTGCCGCAGCAGCCGCATTTCGCCTTTGGCAGCAACCAGGGCTATGGGTATGTTGAACTGGACACGGATGTGGCCGCCTATGCAAAGGAAGTGATCGGCCTTGATCTGAAGCTGACCTCGGCTGACGGTTCGCAGTCGCTTTACTTCAAGAACTACTATCTGGAGCCGGACCTGATCAGCTTTGCCTGGCGCAGCAGTGCCACGGCGACGCATGGCGACACCTATAACCATGACGTGCAGCTTCCGGACGGGGATCCGCAGTACCAGGCTTATCTGGACGCCGGCATCGCCCGTAAAGACGTGGTCCACTATGTCAATGCCGGGCTGACCGCGGCTGAGGCGCAATCCGTGGAGGCGTTCAACGTTGAAGACACTCTGGTTCAGGCGCCCAGAACGACCTCCGGCTGGCAGAAATTGGAAAACAGGGATTTCGCCTATCTGTCACAAGAGGACAAAAGCCAGTTCGATACCAAGGTCACGATCTTTGACCAGACGTCCTGGGGCAGCAAGCCTGGTATCCGGATAGAGGTCAACCGCGACGGGGATCTGGAACTGCATCTGCGGGAATGGAGCGGCCATTTACGCCAGTTCCAGACTTCGCCCGGCTCGCCGCATCTGAAATCCTTTGAAAAAGGCCAGATCCTGGTGGCGATGGATACGGCGACGCGGCGTCTGCGGATCGCGCATGACACCGAAGGGTTGCTGTTCCAGACCGAACTGCCCTCGATTGCCTGGAATGCGTTCACTGACGGGCTGGAGCATCCGTCAGCTGAGGAGTTCCACCCAGACTTTGATGGCACAATCTACTTTGGCGAAAACGCCTATGAGCTGGCTGGCAGCCGGGTGCAATCGGGTGCTGGATTTGAGTTCCTGGATCAATCACTGACTGCAGCGGAGGCCAAGGTTCTGCTGCGCGGACAGCGCCTGCAAGGAGACCTGAGCGGCCTGATTGATCACCTGGTTGACAGCCTAGGGTTCCAGAACAAACCAGCGGTTGCCAATGCGATCGCGTATCTGAAAGCCGGTCTGCAGGATGCGGAGGTTATCAAGCTGTTCAGCGACGAACTGCTGAAAGATGCGTCGTCCGGGGTTCGGGACAAGATCCGTCCGGATGAGTTTGACCTGGCCTTTGTCACCCAGCTGCGGGGGATTGGTGCCAATGCAGACTTTGTACTGGCTGCAATAGACGGGGGGCTGAACGCCATCCAGGGCGAGCAGTACCTGAGCGAAGGAGTTCTGCCGCAGGACGTGAAGACAGTCCGGGATCTGATCAGCGGCACGGCCACCAGCCAGGATGCGGTCTTGATCGAAAAGGCTCTCTTCATTGCCGGATACCAGCGGTCAGCCGCAAAGGAAGTCGCCGCTGTGATGGCTGAGAAGGGCCTCAGCGATCATGCCCGCATTGATGCCTATTTCCGGATTGGCATCACCAGTGCCGATGCCATCAAACGCTTTATGGATGCCGGGGTGTCGGCCGCGGATATTGTGTCTGGTGACGAAAAATTCGCCAGCTACGAGGCAGGCGACCGAGGCGGGCTGATCAATGTCTCGGTCAGCGATTCTCTGTCGACTTTCTCAACCGTGCGCAGCTACTGGGCCAACCGTGATCTGGATGGCGGTAAGATCAAGTCAGGTGAAATCCTGGAGAGCGAGGCAGCCAGCTCGCTGGCAGTTGCGCATTCCAGCAGCGCGGACATCGGGGTGTCGGAAGTGGATTCGACAAGCTGGGGCAGCCGCTCCAACCCCTCGAACATCGTGGACGGCTGGCAGTTGAACCGGGACGCAACAGCCTGGGCAACAGGCGAAGATGATGTCGCTTTGAACGGCAACGCCTGGATCAGGTTTGACCTGGCTGACAAGATCCTTCTGACCAGCCTGACCATCGACAGCGATCTGTCGAGCAGGGCCTATGCCGAGGATAAGCAGGCGGCGGCTGACATCGCGATCGACGTCCTGCGCAGCCAGAACACAGCTGATCCGAAGAGCCAGTTCAAGATCCAGGCGTTGGATAACACAGGAAACTGGCAGGATGTTTCTGACGTCTATGACTGGGAACCTGCCGGCAACAGCAGCGACACGGTACAGATCCGGACCGGTGGCATCCCTTACAAGAGCTATCGGCTGGTCGGGGTCAGCGGGACCTTCAGCAAGGCACGCTGGATCAAAGAGATCACCTTTACCACGACCGGTGTAACGGAAACTGTGTCCAACGCGCCCGGTGAAGAGAACGTCTATCTCAGCGATCTGACCTTCAGTTCCCAGAGCAACGGCTGGGGCGCTGCAGAACGGAACCGGTCGAACGGTGAAGCCGGTTCGGCTGACGGGAACCAGATCACAATCGGCGGCGCAACCTATGCCAAAGGCGTGGGCGTGCATGCCGGGTCGGAGATCGTGGTGGATATTCCCGAGGGTGCCCGCCGGTTCATCTCCGATATCGGGGTTGATGACGAAGTCGGCGCCAACGGCTCTGTTACCTTCAAGGTTTATGGCGACAACCAGCTGCTGTTCGAAAGCGGCACCCTGACCGGAAATGACGGTGCAGGCAAAGTCGATGTGTCGGTTGCCGGGTATTCCCAGCTGCGGCTGGTGGTTGGCGACGCCGGCGACGGCAATGGTGCGGATCATGCGGATTGGGCGGGTGCCCGGTTCGTGCGGCCCGCCGAAGCGCCGCTGCCGCAGGCCCAGATCCACACCGTGTCGGACAGGCAGAAGACCGCCTTTGACTACTTCAATGGCAGCTTTGCCAATCAGCAGATTGGCGGCACCGGAGAGGACTACTTTGTCGGGACGGATGCGGAGGAATTCCTGTCTGGCGGAGATACGCGGGACTTTCTCTACGGTTATGGCGGTGATGACCTTATTCATGGCGGCGCAGGGCTGGACCACCTGGAAGGCGGCGATGGGTTTGACACCGCGAGCTACAAAGGAGCGAGCTGGGCTATTCGGTTTGATCTCAGCGGCGATCAGACTGAGCAGTACTTTGCTAGCGGCGTTTGGAACAACGGCGATAGTGTTTCCGGCTTTGAAGGGGTCATCGGCAGCGGGCTGAATGACGTGCTGATTGGCAACAGCAGCGCGAATTTCCTTCAGGGCGGAAATGGCGCGGATACAATCACTGGCGGGGCTGGCGATGACCTGATCAACGGCGGGTCGTTCGTCGATGACCTGGATGGCGGGGCTGGATATGACATCGCCAGCTACTATGATGCGAACCACGCTGTTTGGATCGAGTTGGGGAGCAATCAGTTTGCACGCTACAAGGCTGATGACGGCAATTGGTATGAGGAAGACAAACTTTCCAGTTTCGAAGGGGCCATCGGTTCCTCTCACGGTGATCAGTTCTATGGCAACGCCGCCAGCAACTATCTGGACGGGCAGGGCGGCAATGACCTGCTGCGGGGCCGCAAGGGTGACGATGACCTTCGGGGCGGCCAGGGAGATGACGCCTATATCTACAGCGCCGGCGATGGCCATGATGTGATCTCGGACGCCGGAGGCACCGACCGGATCATCTATGAAGACCTCAACGGCCGGTCTATCGGGATCTCCAACCTGTGGTTCACCCGCGACGGCGAGGATCTTTACATCCTGAACAGCGAAAGTGGTTCTGAAGCTGACGGCAGTCAGCGTATCAATGGCTACTTCAGCGAAGACGGAGCAGGCAAAATCGAGGAACTGGCAGCCGGCGGCAAAAGCCTGTCGAGCGCAAACATCGATCTGCTGGTGTCTCAGATGGCGGGGCATGCACGGTTTGACTACGGTGCGGCAACACAATCGGGGGCAACGATCCAGGAAGAGATCACCCGTCTGTGGGTCACACCAGCTGTGTAACCGCAATCCCGTCAATCGAGAGCGGGCACCGGTGCAAATCCGGTGCCCGCAACATGTGCACGGCACACTCTTTCACAACCAGAGGCCTCTGCCGCAAGGCAGGTGCTTCCGTGTCGGCAGCTATAGTGATTTGTGATTAGTTGTTAAGGAGAGTAAACTCGTGCTGGCACATAACGATCCCCCAAATACAGGATTGGCGCATATGAGCCAGGTCAGCATCGACCTTTTGAGGACGTTCTTCGAACTCGCGCAGCTTAAGTCCTATACCGCGTGCTCAAAGAAACTGAACCTATCGCAGCCGGCAATCAGCAATCGCATAAAGCGATTGGAGGATACGGTGCAGTTTTCTCTTTTCATTGAACGGAACCCGCACCGGGGCATGACGGAACAGGCCCAGCAACTCTACCAGATCACACAGCGCATTGTGGGAGAGTTGGAAAAAATCGAGGGACTGATCGGCAAGACCAGCTGCACACGGTTCCGGATCGGCGTTCTGCCTGCTGTTGAGTTCTTTTTCGGACCCGAAATGATTTGGAAACTGGACACGCCTGGAACCGGGCCGAAACTGGAAATTGTTACTGACAGCGAAGACAATCTGGTGAAAAAGGTATCACTGGGGCAGATCGAAGTTGCAGTGATTTGCAGCCGGGAAGGAAAGCCGCTGAACAGCGTTTTTTCCAAACGCTGTTCGCTGAATTGGATCTGCGGCCTGCAGTTCGATGAAAACACACTGGCAAATGATGCCGAAGTCCCGGTTGTCATCTGGCATGGCAATGTCAGCCGCGGTCCGTCGGCAGATGAAATCCTGAAACGCAGCAACCGGGCGCACCAGGTGGTTTTTGAAACCTCTTCTCTCACCTCATATTTTGATGCGATCCGGCGCGGCTATGGCGTTGGTTTCACCGTTGATTCCTTCTTGAGAGCAAACAGAAACCCCTATTCGGTCAAGGTGCTGGACAAACACCTTCCTGAACTTGGGAGGATTGATTTCCATGTGGTCTGCCCCCCGAATTCCCCAGCTTGCGTGCGCAAACTTGCGAACCAGCTGGCTTCTGTTTTTGGGGACGCGTAATGGCTTGCCCGGACATCACGATGCGAAAATCTGCTGTGGCCTGCAAGCAGGCAGCTTGCAGCAACCGGCGGCCGGTTGCTGACCGCTTCGGTGCTATGGCATGACCCCGGCCTCCGTGAAAGATGACGGTGAATGCAGCCCCGGAACCAGCCGCAGGGCAGGCAGCCTGGTCCAGTGTTTGGCAATCTGGGCCGGAGTCATGCAGATTCCGCAGGCAGAGGAAACAGTCCGCAAGCTGCTGGATAAGACGGGAGATGTGGCGGAAGAGCGTTTTGCCCGCTCCGCCGCGCGGGCCCTTAAGCTGAGAATGCGGTTTCACAACCTGACACAGGCAAAGCTGGAAAAGCAGCCTTTGCCGCTGATCCTTCGGGACAACGCCGGAGCCTGGTTTTTGCTGGCCAGCCTCTCGGATCAGAACGCCTTGATACAGCGCCCGGACGCGCCGGCTCCCGAAGCCTTGAGCCGTGAAGAATTTGCCGGCATTTGGTCCGGGAAGGCGGCTGTGCTGCGGGTACGCGAGCGGTTTCACAAGATTGTTCAGAAGTTTGACATCCGCTGGTTCCTGCCGGAACTGACCCGGTACAAGGGGCTGGCGTTCGAAATTCTGGCGGCCTCTGCAGCAATTGAATGCCTGGCCCTGATTTCGCCGCTGTTCTTTCAGGTCATCATGGACAAGGTGCTGGTCCATAATTCGGTTTCAACCCTGGATGTTCTGGTGGTCACGCTGATTGCCGTGGCTGTGTTCGAGGTGGCGCTGAAGACGCTGCGGCAGTATCTGGCAACACGCACCGCAACCCGGATCGATGCCCGGCTGGGCGGCAATCTGTACCGGCATCTGGTTGATCTCCCCCTCACTTACTTCAAGTCGCGCCCGGTTGGTGTGACCGTTGCGCGGGTGAACGAGCTGAGTTCAATCCGTGAGTTCATCACCGGTGCGGCGAACACGCTGGTGATCGACCTTAGCTTCACTTTTATCTTCTTTACGGTGATGTACTATTATTCACCCGTTTTGACCTTTGTCGTACTGGCCTCGGTGCCCTGCTATATGGCGGTCTCTTTCCTGATAACGGGGCCGTTGCAGCGCCGGATCGAGGAACTGTACCGGGATGGCGCCGTCAACACTTCGTTCCTGACCGAAATGCTGACCGGGGTCGAAACAGTCAAGGCGCTGGCGCTGGAAGCCCAGATGATCCGGCGATGGGAATATCAGACCCGCGACTTTGTGCTGTCGAACTACAAGGTTCAGCGGCTGATGCAGCTGTCGAACACGCTGGTGCAGGCCATTCAGAAGCTGACGATGGTGCTGGTTCTGTGGATCGGTGCGCGCAAGGTCATCGGTCTGGAGCTGTCGATCGGGCAGCTGATCGCGTTCAACATGATGGCCAACCACGTCAGCCAGCCGGTTCTGCGCCTGACCGAGCTTTGGCGCCAGTTCGTGCAGACGCGCGTTTCGGTCGAGCGCCTGGGCGATGTGCTGCACACAATCCCCGAAGTGTCCAAGGCCCATAAACCTGTGCAGCGTATCGCAAAGGGGGCCGTTTCCATCCAGAACGTCACCTTCCGCTATGCACCGGATGGCGAACCGGTGCTGCAGGACTTCAACCTGGAAATTCCCGGCGGCCAGATGGTTGCTTTTGTAGGGCGGTCCGGATCGGGCAAGAGCACGGTCGCACGGCTGGTGCAGAAGCTTTACATTCCCGAAAGCGGGAAAGTGTGCATTGACGGCACCGACATAGCAACGCTGGATTCTGTGTCCCTGCGGCAGAACACCAGCATCGTCCTGCAGGAGAACTTCCTGTTCAACAGATCAGTGCGTGACAATATTGCGCTGACCCGGCCATCGGCGCCGCTGGCGGATATAGCTGAAGCCGCAGTCAAGGCTGGGGCCCATGAGTTCATTCTCGAAATGAAAGACGGGTATGACACCATCCTGTCCGAAGGCGGCAGTTCGATCTCGGGAGGGCAGCGGCAGCGGATCGCCATTGCCCGCTCGCTGCTCAGCGAACCTGGCATTCTGATTCTGGACGAAGCAACCTCGGCTTTGGACGATCATTCCCAGGCGCTGATTCAGAAGAACATGGATGAAATCCGCAAGGGCCGGACCGTCATCGTGATTGCGCACCGGTTGTCCACCGTCCGGGACTGCGACTGTATTCATGTGCTGGATCAAGGCCGGATAATCGAAAGCGGAACCCACGATACGCTTCTCCGGAACCCGGATGGCGCCTACCGCAACCTGTGGAACCTGCAAAAAAACGAGCTCGCCATTGAGGGGCAGAACCCCAAGGCTGCGGAAGCGGCCCTGGCAAAGGGAGAGGCAGATGGACTTATTGTCTAAACGGCGCCGGAAAGCGGCGGAGCAAATGCCCGCCGCAAAACCGGCTCCCGCCGCCAAGACGGGCAAGCGCAGCTCCTTGGAGCTGGAATTCCTGCCGGAGTATCTGGAGATCCTGGAACGGCCGCCCTCAAGTGCCGCACGCGGGTTCAGCCTTGCGATCGTATTGCTGTGCATCGGGGTGGTTCTGTGGGCGCTCTATGGGCGGATCGACATTATCGCCACCGCTTCAGGGCGTCTGATCGTTGATGACCGCTCCAAAGTGGTGCAGGCGCCGGAGCGCGGCGAAGTGAGCCTGATCTCGGTCCGTGATGGGCAGGAGGTCAGGGCAGGGGACACGCTGATTGAACTGAACCCGACCTCGGCCGCAGCCGAGCGCGACCGGCTGCGGGGCCAGCTGCAGGCGGCTTCACTGGAGGTTACCCGGCTGCAAGCCTTGCTGAGCGGCGGGCCGCTGGGTGATTTTCTGATCCCCGAGGGAACACCCGCAGCACTGGCACAGACTGCGCAGAACCGCTTGCAGGCCGAAACCGACAGCATAGCAGCCCAGCTGACTGTCCTGCAGAACAGGGTCGAGCAGGTGCGGTTGCGGCAGCAGGCCTCGGGCGCCATTGCCGCCGAGACCAAGGCCCTGATTGAAAACACCCAGGAACGTCTGGACAGCCGCCGCACCCTGATGGAACAGGGCCTGTTCCCGCGCTACCAGTTTCTTGAACTGTCGCGCGAGCTGATCGAGCAGCGCCGCGAGCTGGCAGAGACCGAGGTGTCGCTAACTCAGATGAAGTCCGAGGAGAACGACCTCAATCAGCAGATCGAGCAGTTCGGCTATGAAACCCGCAAATCATTGCTGGACCGGCTTTCACAGGAACAGATCCAGCTGTCGAACCTGCGCAACCAGCTGATCCAGGCCGATGAAAACGCGCGGAAAATGACCGTCACCGCACCAGTGAGCGGCGTGGTTCAGCAAGTTGCAGTCTCGACGATTGGTGCCGTTGTCCAGCCTGCGCAGGAATTGCTTGTTGTTGTGCCGCATGCCGCAAACCTTGAAGCGGAGGTCATGGTTCTGAACAAGGACATCGGCTTTGTCCGTGGCGGCCACCCGGTTGAAGTGAAGATCGACAGCTTCCCCTACACCAAGTTCGGCACTGTCGTGGGTGAGGTCAAAAATGTGTCCGGCGACGCCATTGAGGATGAGCGGCTGGGGCTGGTTTATCCGGCGCGGGTTGTGCTGGAGCGGTTGGTGATCGCATCCGGCAGCGAGCGCATCGCCTTGTCGCCGGGCATGACGGTTTCCGCGGAAATCAAGACCGGGGACCGGCGGATCATCGACTACGTCCTCAGTCCGCTGCGCGAATACCAGTCCGAAACCCTGAGGGAACGGTGATGAGCATGGCAGCAGAAAGCCTGCAGGATACAGCCTTCCTGCAGGGAAGCGATGCGGCGGCGGTTTCCCCGGAGCAGGACACGGGCCTGCTGGCACTGATGGCGGCGGCCCGCCAGCTGGATGTTGCTGCGGATGCTGGCCAGGTTTGGCATCTGCATGGCAAAACCGACGCTGCTTTTGATGCCACGGACATCATCCGCTGCGCCAAACGCATGGGGATCAAGGCGCGGCTGGCGCCCCTGCCGGAACGGCGGCTGCTGTCTGCCCCGGTGCCGTATCTGATCCGCAAGGCTGATACCGGGCAATGGTACGCTGTTACCGGCGCGGTTGGCGGGCAGCTGCAGGTAACAAATCCGCTGACAGGCGGCACCACCCGCAATGCCCCCGAAGATGTTGCTGGCGACTTTGACAGCGAGGTCATCCTGTGCAGCCGGGAACCGTCTTGGATGTCCGGGCAAAAGGCTTTCGGGTTCTCCTGGTTTCTGCCTTCGATCCTTAAGCACAAAGCGCGGTTCCGGCGCATTCTGCTGGCCTCGCTGATCATTCAGGCCTTTGCCCTGGTATCGCCCAAGCTGTTCGAAGTTGTGATCGACAAGGTGCTGGTCAGCCGGGGCCTGCAAAGCCTGGACGTGCTGGCAATTGCTCTTATCGGGATTGCCTTCTTTGAACCATTGATGACATTTTTGCGGTCGCTGGTGTTTTCACACATGGCAAGCTGTGCCAATTCGGAATTGTCCGCGCGCCTGTTCCGGCATCTGGTCTACTTGCCGCTGGACTACTTCCGCAACCGCCAGGCGGGTGAAATCCTGGCCCGGGTCAAGGAATTGGACCATATCCGCAACTTCCTGACCGGCTCTGCCCTGATGATGGTGGTGGACCTCTGTTTCATCAGCGTTTTTCTGGCGGTCATGTTTGCCTATTCCAGCAAATTGGCCTTTGTCGTTCTGGCGACACTTGCGGTGTTCGGGCTGACCTGGCTGATCATCGGGCCGTTTCTGCGCAAGCGGGTGGAGCGGGAATACGAACGGAATGCGGAAAACTCTGCCTTTCTGACCGAAACCGTAACCGGCATTGAAACCATCAAGTCCCTGGGCATGGGCGGGCAATTCGCCCGGGCCTGGGAAGACAGGCTGGGCGCGTCGCTCAAGGCGGCCTTCGGCGCCAGCATGCTGGGCCATTGGGCAGGCGGGGCTATCGGTCTGGTGCAGAAGGTGTCGGCGGCTTTGCTTTTGTGGTTTGGTGTCAGCCTGGTGCTGCAAGGCGAGCTGAGCGTGGGTCAGCTGGTGGCCTTCAACATGCTTTCCGGCCATGTCACCATGCCGATCCTGCGGCTGGCGCAGATCTGGCAGGATTTCCAGCACACCGGGATTTCCATCCGCAGGATCGGCGACATTCTGCAGGAGGAACCCGAGACCGCAGCCAGCGCCGGCCGCTCCTCGCTGGGAGATATCAAGGGTCGCATCGATCTGCGAAAGGTGACTTTCCGCTATTCACCGGATGGTGCCGAAGTTCTGCGGCGCGTTGACCTGACCGTCAATGCCGGAGAGGTGATAGGACTGACCGGCCTGTCCGGATCGGGCAAAAGCACCATCACCAAACTGGTTCAACGGCTTTACGTGCCGCAAAGCGGCCAGGTGCTGGTGGACAATGTTGATCTTGCAATGGCCGATCCGGCCAACCTGCGCCGCAACATGGGCGTTGTGCTGCAGGAGAACTTCCTGTTCAACGGATCAGTCTGGGACAATATCGCCCTCGGCAACCCGACGGCGAAGCCAGAGGAGATCCTGCATGCCGCGCGGCTGTCAGGCACCAGTGAGTTCGTCGAGCAGCTGCGCCATGGTTTCGATACGCAAGTCGGCGAGCGGGGCGGCAACCTGTCCGGCGGCCAGCGCCAGCGGATTGCCATTGCGCGCGCGCTGGTGGCGGATCCCAGGATCCTGATTTTCGACGAAGCCACCTCGGCGCTGGACTATGAGACTGAGGCTGGGATTCTGCGGAGACTGCCGGAAATTATCGATGGCCGCACCGTTATCATGATCGCGCACCGGCTGAATTGCATGCCGCTGTGCGACCGCGTTCTTGTAATGGACAAAGGCGAGATCATTGAACAGGGCACCCATGGCAAGCTGCTGGAAAACGGGCGGGCCTACGCGGATCTGTGGCAGCTTCAGAACGGTTAGCAGAACGGCCCGCAGCCGGGCCGGGGTAACGCTGTTACAGACCGCAGCACAGTTTAACTGTAAGCGCAGTCCCGGCCCCAGTTTGTAGGTGCGATGGGCTTTGATGCTGAAACCGCCCCCCGGCGGCATCGATGTGCCGAGGTGGGATCGCAACAATCCATTTTGGGAGGCGATCATGCCGGAGATTGTCACGGTCGGACTGGATCTGGTGTGAGCGATACCTGAACCGCGGCTTCTATTGCTGTCGAGAGTAGGGGGGCGACCCATCTCTTCCACCATCTTTTCCCTGAAGACTTCTGCCGGGGTCTTCCACCCCAGGCATTTCCGGGGTGTGTTGTTGAGGCGGTCGCAGAGCATCTTCAGTTCATGATCTGAGACTGCCGCCAAATTGCGCTTGCGTGGCAGCCGCCGGTTTGTATTCCCGACAGTGCCTTTCTGCCAGGGCGAAGACGGATCGCAGAACCAAGTTTACGTTCCTGCCCCGGCTTGCAGGTGCGGCAGATCGCGGATGGTCTTCATAATTTTGCCCTTCTCGGCGAGACAAGTATCGCCTGCCGGGCAACGAATGCCTGAACTGGCGGCGGTGCGCGACATCGTCGGGACGGAACAGGATGCTGACATCCCGGTCGAACTTTGGAGCCTGATGCTTTCTGGCACAGCGCGGCCGGCGGTACTTTCTGTGTTTGGGCAGATACCACCACAGCTCATCAGCCATGCCTTCTTTGAAGTAGATGTAGCGATAGATCATTTACTGACAAATCAGCACGCGCGCCATCTCAAGAACAGGAACCTTCGCGTGTCTCCAGCGTTCAGTTCTACGGCGTTCTTCTATACTCAGTTTCGAGTATACGGCGCCCATGCCAGTCTCTCCTCATTAGATAACCCTCTGGTTTCTAATAGGAGTCGCAGTTGGGGGTAGCGCGCACCGCGGCTGCAATGAAAAAGCCTGTAATCGGTCTTATGTAAAATATACTGGAACGTACAGACATTGCTGAAAGCTCCTTGGATCCCGATGTTTGCCAAAGACGAGTGGTTTGTTTTTGCTATAAGGGATGCTCGCAGGATTTCGGACCAGTGGCTAAGCTGTAGCGGCTGACCAAGGAACGGCCACAGATGACGAAGCAAGTCCGGGCCATCCGCGCCCGGCGCGAAATTGCGGGAAATCTCAGGGGGTCTGACACTGTTCAATCTCGTGATCGAGCACGCTTTCGCCTTCCGCCGCGCCGCAGCTTCCCGGAAGCAGCCATTGTTTCAGGGCTGCCTTCCTAGAGGCTGCTGTTCATTTGAGCCTGCATGCTTTCGATGGACTGGCAAAGCCGGGTTGTGAAGGCCTTTGAGGTCAGGGATTGTGCCGTGTAGCCCGGTGTTAGGATCGAAACACCGGTGCTGATCCGGGGGCGGAACCGGCGAATCACCAGGCCGGCCGTGGTCTGGCGCTGCTGCAGGCAGCTGTAGGCGGTGATCATGTCGCAAATCATGTAGCACATACCCGCTGCAACGAATTGCAGGCCCGGCGTCCAGGTGCGCAGCTCCAGCCGTTTGCGGAACCGGCAGCCGCCCCTGTGAAACGCCGCCTCTGTCCGGGCCGTCAGCGGGTGCTCGTCGAACAGCGCCGCCATCGGCTGCCCGTCCAGATCCTGCGGTGTGATCTCTTCGGCGGCCGCAAGCGGATCGTCGGCTGGAAGCACGCAGACGCATTCGAGATCGAAATCCATCTGCCGGACAGAGGGCCGCGGCACCGGTGTTTCGGCAAATCCGATGTCGAATTGCTGTGACGCAATCAGATCCTCGATTACGTCCGACGAGCGCATGATCAGCGAGACCTCCAGCTCATCCTTGCCTTGCAGAAAATCCGTTAGAATCCGCGGCATGAACAGCCCGGCCGCCGCCGGATGGCACGCGACGCGCAGCTTGCCGGCCTCTTGGCTGCGGATTTTGCTCACCGTGCGCTCGATCCGCTCGATGCGTTCCAGCACGGTCTCGCATTCCTCCAGAAAGAACCGGGCTTCCGGGGTCGGAATCAGTTTTCCCTGCTCGCGGACAAACAGGCTGAAGCCCAGCTCGCTCTCCAGCGTCGAAATCATGGTGCTGACGGCGGGCTGGGTGCGCCCGACGGTGCGCGCCGCCTGCGAGATGGAGCCGCTGCGCATGACCTCGCGGAAGGTGAAGATCTGGCGGATCGAGAAATTCATGGCATAGGTATCAAGGCAATTTATGGAGTCACAGATATTTTGAAATTGATCTTATGCCCTTTGTCCAGCCAAATCCGCCAAACCCGGTGAGGGGACACCGGAAGGAGGACAGATGGACACATTTTCAAAATATCTGCTGACCGGGCTGATCTGCCTGGTGGCCCTGGGCCAGTTCGTCCAGGTGGTCACCCGCTATCTGCTGCAGATCCCGGTGATGGGGCTGGAGGAGACCATGCTCTACCCCACCGTCTGGCTCTATTTGCTTGGGGCTGTGAACGCCTCGCGCGAGGACACCCACATCCGCGCCAACGTGCTGGAAATCGCCATCAAGACAGAGCGCGGCCATACCGTGCTGGCGATCATCGGCGAGGTTATCAGCCTGACGGTCGGCTTGTGGCTGCTGAGCTGGGCGTGGGAGTACACCCAATACGCCTGGCGGGTCTGGAAGGAGAGCCCGACGCTTTACTTGCCGACATTCTTTTCCGAAGTGGCGCTGGCGGCCGGACTGGCCCTGATGATGCTCTACACCGCGGTGCATTTGCTGCGCCATATCAAAGACCTGCGCGCCGGAGCTGCACAATGATCGAAGTCGCCCTTCTTGCCATTGCCGTCCTGGTGCTGACGCTGACCCTTGGCGTGCCGCTGCCCTACTGCTTTGGCGCGTCCCTGATGATCATGTATTTCCTTGGTGATGTGACCATGAAAGGCATGATGCTGTGGGGCTCCCAGCAGCTGGGCAACCCGGTGCTGCTGGCCATTCCGCTGTTCGTGCTGGCGGGCACCATCATGTCGGCCAGCGGCATTGCGGCCTCTCTATTGAACTTCGTCAATGCCTTCATCGGCCATATCCGCGGCGGTCTGGGCGTTGTGGCTGCCGTCAGTTGCGCCATTATCGGCGCGATCTCCGGCTCAGGCCTGACCGGCATCGCCGCCATCGGCCCGCTGCTGATCCCCGAGATGGAAAAGCGCGGCTATCCGCGGGAATACGCCACTGCGCTGATCGCCAATTCGTCCATCCTGGGGCTGCTGATCCCGCCGTCGGTCACCATGATCGTCTATGGCTGGGTGACCGATACCTCGATCCTTGCCTGCTTTCTGGCGACCCTGGGGCCGGGCCTGCTGATCATGTTCAACTTCTCGGCCATGAACCTGTGGATGAGCCGCAAGTTCGACCTGGTGCTGGACGACACGCCCAGCTTCTCGGCGCTGGCCGGAGACGTTGCGAAAAAGGGCTTTAACGCCACCCCGGCACTGCTGATGCCGGTGATCATCCTGGGCGGCATCTACGGCGGCATCATGACCCCGACCGAAGCCGCAGCACTGTCGGTGATCTATGCGCTGCCGGTCGGTTTCTTCATCTACAAAGGGTTGAAATGGAACAGCTTCCTGGATGCCGGCAAGGAGGCCGCAACTGCCGTCGGCGCGATCATGGTGATGATCCTGTTCTCGATGATCCTGAGCCAGATGTTCGTCTATGAAGGCATCCCGCAGCAGATGGTCAGCGCGATTTTTGAGATCACCGAGAACAAGGTGCTGCTGCTGATCTTCATCAACATCCTGCTGTTTCTGGTCGGCATGGTGGTGAATGACGTCACCGCCATCATCCTGATCGCGCCGCTTTTGCTGCCGCTGATGCAGGCGATCGGGGTCACCCCGGTGCAGTTCGCCGCGATCATGGGTGTGAACACCGCGATGGGCGGGGTGACGCCGCCGTATGCCTCGATCCTCTACCTTGGCGCGCGGATCGGCAATGTGAAGGTCACCAAGGTGATCCCGCCCGCAATGATCCTGATCCTGACAGGCTATGTGCCGGTGGTCTTCCTGACCTCGCTGTGGCCCGATCTGTCGCTCTTTCTGCCGCGTTTCTTCGGCTACTGATCCCACCCCGAGAATTACACCTGACACCCTACGGAGGAGACTACCCATGAAACACTTTCTGACAGGCACCGCTGCTGCTGCCCTGATGTCGCTGGCGGGGTTTGCCCAGGCCGCCGACCTCAAGATGAGCCACGTGCGCCCGCAGGACACCACCATCGACAAGGAACTGCGCGCCTTTGCAGCCCAAGTGGACGAGGCCACCGGCGGCGACGTGTCGGTCAGCATCTTCCCGGCTTCTGCTCTGGGCGATTACACCACCGTGCAGGAACGCATCAGCGTCGGCGCCATCGACATGGCCACCCAGCCTGCGGCTGCCGCGGTGGACCGTCGGATGCAGATCAGCTCCTTTCCCTATCTGGCCGGCAACTGGGCCGAGGCGCGTGCGATCTATGGCCCCGACGGCCCGGTGCGCAATGTGATGGCCGAGCTTTACGCCAAGCAGGACATCACCATGCTGGCGGCCTACCCGGTGTATTTCGGCGGTGTTGCTCTGAATACCGATCCGGTCAGCCCGGGCGACCCGTCGCAGTCCAACGGCATCAAGGTCCGGGTGCCCGGCATCAAAAGCTTCCAGCTGACCGGCGAGGCCTTGGGCTATATCCCGTCACCAATCCCCTTCTCCGAAGCCTTCACCGCGATCCAGACCGGCGTGGTTGACGGCGTGATCGGTTCCGGCGCCGAGGGCTACTATGCGTCGTTCCGCGATGTGACCAAGGCCTATGTGCCCGCCAACACCCACTTTGAAGTCTGGTATATGATCATCTCCAACGGCTCGCTGGCTGAATTGGATGCTGAGGATCAGGAGGCGCTGAAAACGGCTGCTGCCGGTTTCGAGGCGCAGCGCTGGACCGTCGCCGAAGAGGATCAGGGCAAATGGGAACAGCGGCTGGCAGATGACCTTGGCGCCAAGATCGTCGACCTGAGCGATGAGGAGCTGGGTGCGATGGCTGCAAAAGTGCGCAGCGACGTCTGGCCGGTGGTTCTGGAAGATGTCGGCGCCGATTGGGGCCAGGGTATTCTTGACCAGATCGGCAAGTAAGCCCGCATGAAGGACCGGGGCGGCCGCGTGCCGCCCCGCAAGTGCTGCAAACCTTTGGGATACGGCAGAATGGAAGCAGATTATGCAGTGATCGGCGGCGGCGTTGTCGGCCTGTCGGTGGCCTGGGGGCTGCTGAGGCGCGGCAAGCGCGTCACGGTGCTGGACGGCGATGACGGATCGTTCCGGGCCAGCCGCGGCAACTTCGGCCTGGTCTGGGTGCAGTCCAAGGGCATGAAGCAGCCGCGCTATGCCAGCTGGAGCCAGCAGTCCGCAGCCGCCTGGGCTGGGTTTGCCGCCGAGCTGGAAGACAGCACCGGCCGTTCCGTCGGGCTGCAGCAGAACGGCGGTTACGATCTGCATTTCTCCGAAGAGACGCTTTATGCCACCGTGGCGCAGTACGATGCGCTGAAGGACAAGCTGGGCGGCAACTACCCTTACGAGGTTCTGGGCCGCAACGCGCTGAGCCGCGAGGAGCCGCATATCGGGCCCAAGGTGGCAGGCGCGATCCTGCATCACCAGGACGGGCACGCAAATCCGCTGCGGCTGCTGGTATCGCTGGCCGACGATGTGCGGCGGCTGGGCGGCAAGGTCCTGAACGGCAAGACCGTCACCGAGGTTTCCAAACCGGATGCCTTTCAGGTTCAGTGCAGCGACGGCACCGCGGTCACAGCAGGCAAGGTTGTGCTCTCCGCCGGGCTGGGCGCGATGGAGCTTGGCCCCAAGCTGGGCTTCAAGGCGCGGGTGCGGCCGCAGCGCGGCCAGGTGCTGATCACCGAAAAGCTGCCGAAGATGATCAACCGCCCGTCGCTGATTGCCCGCCAGGTGGATGAGGGCGGTATTCAGATCGGCGCCACCAACGAGGAGGTCGGGCTGGACGATGGGGTAACGCAGCCCGGTCTTTCGGGTCTCGCCGCCGAGGCCATTGCCGCCTATCCGGCGCTGGCCCGTGCGCAGCTGGTGCGCAGCTGGGGCGCGCTGCGTATCCTGTCGCCCGACGGCCTGCCGATCTATCAGCAAAGCCCGGAGCTGCCGGGCGCCTACCTGGTTACCTGCCACAGCGGCATTACCCTGGCCGCGGCCCATGCGCTGTTCCTGCCGGACTGGCTGGAAGGCACCGCGGCCGCCCCTGATCTGGAGGTGTTCAGTGAAGACCGATTCCCCGTTTCTTGAGCTGCAGGACAACGCCCCCCGCGTGCGGGTCTGGTTCGACGGCCAGCCTTTGGACCTGCCTTCAGGCGCCAATCTGGCCGCCGCGCTGCTGGCCGCCGGCGTGCAGGTGTTCCGCCATACACACGTTTCGGGCGCGCCGCGGGCGCCGTTCTGCATGATGGGCGCCTGTTTCGAATGCCTGGTAGAGACCGGCGGCGGCGTGCGCCAGGCCTGCATGCTGGAAGTGGAAGAGGGCATGAAAATTTCCCGTCCGCATGAAGCGGAGGCTGGCGATGCAACACTGTGACCTGGCAATCATCGGCGCCGGCCCTGCCGGTATGGCTGCAGCTGCCGAGGCCGCGCAGCGGGGCCTGAGTGTAATCCTGCTGGACGAGCAGAACCGCCCCGGCGGGCAGATCTACCGCGACGTCGACCGCGCTGCCGGGTTGCGCGGCGCCATCCTGGGGCAGGAGTATCTGCATGGGGCTACCCTGACGGCGGGCCTTGGCCAATCGGGGATCAGCCATATCTCCGGCGCCATCGTCTGGGCCATCGAGGACGGCTTGCGCATTTCTTTCACCCGCCAGGGGCGCGGCGATCAGATCCAAGCAGACCGTGTGATCCTGGCCACCGGCGCGCTGGAGCGTCCGATGCCGGTGCCCGGCTGGACCCTGCCCGGTGTGATGACGGCAGGCGCCGCGCAGATCCTGCTGAAGCAATCCGGCGTTCTGCCGCGCCGCGCCGTGCTCGCCGGGTGCGGGCCACTGCTTTACCTGATCGCGGCGCAGATGGTGCGCGCAGGCATGCCGCCGCTGGCGCTGGTCGAAACCCAGACTGGCATCAGCCCGATGGCATCAGCCCGCCACCTTCCCGGGGCGCTGCGCGGCTGGCGGTATTTGGTCAAAGGCTTGAAAATGCTGGCAGAGATCAAGCGGGCGGGCGTGTCCCGCTATACCGGCGCAACCGGGATCACGGTGCAGGGCAGCACCCAGGCCGAGGCGGTGGCCTTCCGCAGCAAAGGGCGCGATCACCGCATCGCTTGCGACACAGCCCTGCTGCATCACGGGGTGGTGCCGAACACCCAGGCCGCCCGCTCGATCAATGTGCCGCATGTCTGGTCGCAAGCGCAGCAGTGTTTTGTGCCCGAGGTCGGGACATGGGGCGAGTCCGCCAAGGAAGGCGTGCTGATCGCCGGCGACGGCGCCGGCATCGGCGGCGCCCTGGCCGCTGAATTCGCGGGCCGTACCGCAGCCCTGAAAGCGGCAGAGGAACTGGGCCGGATCACCGCGCAGGAGCGCGACAGGCTTGCCGCGCCGCTGCTCAGCCGGCGCAGCCGGGAGACCGCGGTGCGGCCGTTTCTGGATGCGGTCTATCCGCCCTACGGTGCGGCTTTGCAGCCTGCGGACAGCACCATTGTCTGCCGCTGCGAGGAAGTCACGGCAGGTGACATCCGCAGCTATGCCAAGCTTGGCTGTCTTGGACCAAACCAGGCCAAGGCCTTTGGCCGCGCCGGTATGGGGCCATGCCAGGGCCGCTATTGCGGGCCGGCCGTGACCGCGCTTCTGGCCGAGGCCAACGGGCAGACCCCGGATGAAACGGGTTACTACCGCATCCGCCCGCCGATCAAACCCGTAACACTGGGCGAATTGGCTGCGATGGACGACCCATCCGCCACTGCCGCTGAATAGGAGAGAAAAGTGATCGAACGGATTGAAACCGGCCCCCGCATGAGCAAGATCGTGAAGCACAACGGCGTGGCCTATCTTTGCGGTCAGGTCGGGGACGGCGCAGACGTGGCCGAACAGACCCGCGACTGCCTGTCCCGGGTCGAGGCGCTGCTGGCAAAAGCGGGCTCCTCGCCGCAGCAGATCCTGCAGGCGATTGTCTGGCTCGCCGACATCAAGGACTTTGCCGGGATGAATGCGGTCTGGGACGCCTGGGTGCCGGAAGGCCACGCCCCGGCCCGGGCCTGCGGCGAGGCGCGGCTGGCGCGGCCGGATCTGAAGGTGGAAATCATCGTGACTGCCGCCTGCTGACCAGATCCGGATCTGTGCCGCGCATTTGCTGATCCGCTTGATTCCAGATCAGCTTTGGAGACCAAAGGCTCCGGCATCCTGTGATGCCGGAGCCTGGATTGTAACGGAGCCGCAGCCGTTTTCCGTTTTTCAGTACCGCTGCCATGACAGTCCGCAGGCGGTGTTTTCAGACATTCTCCAGCGGGGCATCCACTGCCGTTTCGGGGCTGGTTCCGTTGTGGCGGTAGTAGGTCGAATAGATCGTTGCCCCGACAAAGGTGATGCCCCCGGCAAGATTGCCCAGCACGGTGGGGATCTCATTGTAGAGCAGGTAATCAGCCCAGGTGAAACCGGCCCCCAGCAGCAGCCCGGCGGGAAACAGGAACATGTTCACCACCGAATGCTCAAACCCGAGATAGAAGAATATCAGGATCGGCATCCACATCGCGATCACCTTGCCCGATACGCTGGTCGACATGATGGCGGCAACCACTCCGGTCGAGACCATCCAGTTGCACATCACGGCCCGGATAAACAGGGTTGTCATGCCGCCCAGCCCGGCCTCGGCATAGCCCAGTGTCCGGGCTTCACCGATGGTGCGCAGTTTCTGCCCGACGTCGCCGGCTTCCTGGGTGAAACCCATGGTCAGGATCGTCGCCATGAAGATGGCTGTTGTCATGGCACCCAGAAAGTTTCCGGCAAAGACCAGTGCCCAGGTGCGCAGCATGGCGCGCGGGGTGCAGCCCGGACGGTTGGTCAGCACTGCAAAGGGCACCAGGGTAAAGACGCCGGTCAGCAGATCGAACCCCAGCAGGCTGAGCATGCAGAAACCAACCGGGAACAGCAGCGCACCGATCAGCGGGTTGCCGGTGTTGACGGTGACGGTCACTGCAAACCCGGCGGCCAGGGCCAGGATCGCCCCCGCCATATAGGCCCGGATCAACGTGTCCTTTGCGGACAGGCCGACCTTGGAGGCGCCGGCTTCGACCATCGCCTCGGCAAGTTCATGCGGTTTGAGATATGACATCCGGCATCCCTCAGCTTTGCGACGGGCGCATGGGATCAGGCATGTCCAGCACCGGGCGGTAGCCATCCGGATCGGCATCCGGCACCGGGTCTTTGGCGGTTCTGTGCGCGCTGCCGCGCGACAGCAGGATCAGCAGCGCCGGGGTGACGGTGAATTCAACCAGCAGCCCCAGAAAGATCGTTGCCGTGGTGACAAACCCGAAGGTGGCAAGGCTTTGCACGGAACCGGTTGTGTAGACGATGAAGGCCACCACCAGGATCAGGGTCTGTATGCCCATCGCCTTGCCCGCGCTTTGGAAGGTGCGGTGCAGGGCGGTGTCCAGATCCGCGCCCTGCTTGCGGCGGTCCAGGAAGTTGCGGGCGAAATGGATTGTGTCGTCGTCCAGAATGCCCAATGCAATCGCGCCGATCAGGATGGTGAAGGGATCCAGGATAATCCCCATGTGGCCCATGAAGCCCAGGACCAGCAGCACGCAGCAGACGTTGATTGCCGCCATTGTCAGGCCGATCACCACCGACCGGGCGATCAGCATCATCACCAGCGCCACAATCGCGGTTGCCATCAGAAAGGAGGAAATCTGCGTTTCCGTCAGGAAGGTGCTGATCTCCAGCCACATCGGAACCACGCCGGTGACCACAACCCCGGCATCCGGATAACCCGCTTCGGCCATCACGGCAGCGGCCTCGGCTTTGATGGTTTCGACCAGCGGCGTATAGGCGCTGTAGGCGCGCGACGGCACCAGGAAGGTCAGCCGGGCTTCGTCAAAGCCGGCACTGGCGACCCGCTCCATCTCGTCATGGCCGGAGCTTTCGAACAGCAGGATCAGCTGGGCAATGGCATTGCGGTTGTCAGGAATGGCGTAGTTGCCCAGGGTCTGTTCCGACAGTTCCTTGACCACATCAGCCAGAGTGTAGGATTTGACTGCCACATCCTGATCCACCGCTGCCAGTGCCTGTTGCGTGATGGCATCAACAGCGCGCAGGGCGGCGGGCTCTTTCAAGGCGTCGGTCTTGCCAAGCGAGATCAGCACCTCGATCGAGTTGGAGACCGGAATTGCCGCATTGGCGGCCTGATGCGCCTGAAACAGATCCGAGTCCTTCTTGAAGGTGCCCAGATAGTAGTAATCCGTTTCCAGCTTGCTGACACCGGCGACAGCAAAGGCAACCAGCACTGCAAACACCGCCACAATCAGCCGCGGCGCGCCGATGGCGAAATTTGCCATCGCGGCAAGCGCCGGGCTGTGCGTGCTGCGGCCCGGTTGCTGCCGGATACGGTGGCCCCACAGATTGGCCAGCAGCGGGAACAGGATCAGTGTGAAGATGCAGGCTGTCATCAGGCCGATGCCCAGAGTCAGGCCCACATCACGCACCGGCAGCACGCGCGAGCCGGAGAAGGCAAACAGCGCGCCGGCGGTGGTGATATTTGCCAGCAGCGCCGGGCCGCCGGCCTGTTCCATAGTGTCCAGAATGGCCGCCTGCACCGGTTCGCCCTTGCGCCGGGCAGTGGTGAAATCCGACAGCAGATAGGCCGCGGTGCCCAATCCGACCGAAATCAGGAAAGAAGGGACAATTGGCGTAAGCAGGCCCGCGTCCGCGCCCCAAAGCCCCATTGCGCCAAGGGCGCCACCGATGGAGAGACAAGCAACCAGCGGCGGCAGCGCCAAGGCCAGCCGGTGGCGGAAGGCGATGAAGAAGCCCGCCATCACCAGGGTAAAGGTGATGCTGCCGAAAATGCCGCTTTCCATGCCGACAATGCGCTGCACGTCCGCATCAAGGATCGGCGCGCCGATGGCTGTGCCGTTCCATTGAGCATAGTCCGGCTGCGCAAGAATGGCGCGCACCGCCTGGGTGAAGCCCTCTTTGTCAGCATTGGAGAAGGTGCTGACGGTTTCCACCAGCACACCGAATTGGCTGCCGCGATCGTTTACGAACAGCCCGCGGTAATAGGGGTGGGCGGCAGCCTTTTCCAGCCGTTCGGTGACTTCGGCCTGCGTCAGGCCGGCATGCAGATAGTCACCGACATCAAGGACATCATCCTCGCCCGAGATGGAGCGGACATTGTGCAGCGCAGTCACCCGGTCGACACCGTCGATGTCTTCCAGCTGCGTTGCAAATCCCTCCAGCTCTTTGACAAAAGCCGCATTGGCCTCTGGCGGGGTCAGCACGATAAAGGAAAACTCATCCGACTGGTATTTCTCCTTGAAGGCGTACCAGTCTTCGATGACCTCGGCCCCCTCCAGGAAAAAGCTTTCCGGAGAGGTGTCAAAGCCGACGCGGGCAAGGCCGCTCATGAGGGTGGCGGAGACCGCCAGCATAAAGACGACGGCCAATATGCGCTGTGCCAGAACAAAGGATGCGAAACGCCGCATGAACCTGGCGAGAAGGGGTTTTGAATGTGTCATGGATCTTACTGCAGCCTGATGGATTCAAGGTTGATTTTGTCCTGGACCATGTCCGAGAGGGCGAAGCGCTGCACCTTGCCGTTGCCGGTGCGCGGCAGCGCGTCGAGAAAGAAGATCTTGTGCGGAACCTGGGACTTGGCAAACATCCCGCTGATGGCAGCTTTCAGGGTCTGCTCCAGCCCGGGGCCGGCGGTGGCACCAGCGGCGGGCACCACAAAGGCATAGGGCCGCACCAGGGGTTCGGGATGCTCGCGCAGGACCACTGCGCATTCGGCGACCAGCGGATGCGCGTTGAGGAAGTTCTGGGTTTCCGCAGGCGACACCCAGACGCCGCCGACCTTGGTCAGGTCGGTTGCCCGGCCCAGGTAGTGGAAGCGGCCATCCTTATCCATCCGCATGATGTCATCGGTCCGGTACCAGCCATCCTGAAACGCCTGGGCGCTTGCTTCCGGATTGCCAAGATAGCCCGTCGCCACCGAATTGCCGCGCACCCAGGCCACGCCGGCCTCACCGGTGCGGGTCACCTGCCCGTGCGCATTGCGGATTTCGATGCTGAAACCCGGAACGATGGTGCCGATGCTTCTGCCGCCAGGTTCACCCTTGGGGGTGGCCAGGGCAAAGGACATGATTTCAGTGGCGCCAAGACCATCCTGAATGCTGATGCCGCTGATCTGTTCCCAGGCGTCATCGACAAAGGGCGAGCGGGCCTCGCCGGCGGCGATGCACTGGCGCAGCGTCGACAGATCGCGCGGCGGCTGCTTGACCAGAATGCTGTAGACGGTCGGCACCGAAAACAGCACCGTCGCCTTCTGCTGTTCGATCTGGTCCAGAATGGCGGCGGGATCGAACCGGCCGTTGCCCAGCAACAGGGCGGCACCGTGATACAGCGCGGTCATCGACACCGAAAAGCCATAGGAATAGCTAAGCTTGGAGGTGACGATAACGTTGTCCTTCGGCGACAGGCCAACGTTGTGACGGCCATAGTTCTCGGCCATGTTGACCAGGTCGAGGAAGGAATGCGGCACCGCCTTGGGCAATCCGGTGGACCCCGAAGTGAAGATCACAACGGCTTCCTCCCCGGCGCTTGCGGCTGCGGATTGCGGGCCGGCTGCGGTCTGGCTCAGCAGCTGGGCGTTGCTTTCAAGCAGTGCCACCGGCAGCAGATCCGCCAGGCCCGCCTCCATGCCGGGGCTGCACAGCGCATGCACCGGTGCGGCGACCTGCATCATGGCGCGCAGGCGGTCCTGCGGCAGCGAGCTGTCCAGGGTGACCGGCACGGCGCCAATGCGCCACAGGCCTGCAACCGCGGCGATATGGGCAAAATTGCCTGCCCCCGCCACAAACACCCGCGCGCCGCGATCAATGCCCAGCGTCAGGAAGCGGGCAGCCGATACGCCCGCCGCATGATCCAGATCCTTCCAGGTGAAAATCCCGCCGTCCATCTCCTTGATCGCCGGATCGCTTGCACTGATGCCTTCCGCACGCTGGCCGATCATGCGGTGATAATAGTCAATGCTGTCATCACTGGTCAGCGAATGCGGGTCCGCAGCAGCGCTGGCCTGGGACAGTGCGTCGTCACTTCCGGCGGCTTCCGGGCTGCCGTCGCCGATCAGGCTGCCCCAATCGACCCGGCCGATGGGCTTGTCGAAGGCGCGCAGGTCTGCCAGTTCAAACCCGGTATCGGCGGCGATTTCGCGCAGCATGCTGACTTCGCGGTGCGACGGCGCAGCCCCGACTGAAGTGTTTTCATAGTGTTTGCGCAGCGCCAGCATGACGGTTTCGGCGATACAGGCAAAAGCGACCCCTTTGGGCATCGGAATGCCAAGCGCCAGCTGCGGGCGGCCAGGATAGGCAATGACACCGCCGTCCATGATCAGCACATCATCGCGTTCTTCGCGGCAGCGATAGCTGATGTTGCCGGGCCGGGACAGATCGCAGACCACGCTTTGCGGGCGCAGATCCTCAGGCGTGATCAGCTTATCGGTGGAGCTGGTGGCCGAGTAAATGATGTCGGCATTGCGCAGATCGCGGCTGCAATTGTCGGAAATCACGAAATATTCGGGATCGCGCAGCAGCTGTTCCGCCAGTGCCGCAGGGTCGGTTTGGCCGTCCATCAGCTTCATCGCGCGGTCCAGAACGGAGCCGGCACGGGCCGGAAGCTCGCCGTCGCGGGACGCTTTCAGCCCCGCAGCCAGCGACCGCTTGAGCCGCAGAAAGGATTTTTCCAGCGGGGTCGCCGGGTTCACAAACAGATACAGGCGGCGGGCCCGGGCCGATATCATCTGCACCATGCCGCTGCCGATTGATCCTGCCGCGCCGATAATCGCCGCGGTGGCGTCGCTTTGGCTGCGGCCCAGCGTGGTGGTGGCGCGGTCCGCGGCCATCAGGGCTGCTTCGATGGTGAAGCCGTTGCCGGTGGTCACCGCCTGGCCCAGCGGATCAATCCGGGAGCCGCCCCGTGTCACAATCGAGGTATAGCCGCCCAGACCGACAATCCGCGCACCGCGCTTGACGGCCAGGTTCACACATTTCTGCACCAGCTCGCAGGCGTCGTCCTGCGGCATCGCCAGCAGCTGCCGGGCACTGCGGGGCAGCAGGATAAAGTCGCCAACCGCGCTTGAGCCGTCCTTGCCCTTGATCCGGGCGCGGCTCAGCAGGATGGGCTCGTCGAACTCGCCCAGAAGATTGGTCAGCACGTCGCGCTGGCTGCGGGTCACCTGCCGCAGCAGCGGATCGAGGTTCTGCAGATCGTCGGTTTCCAGCTGATGCACGATAAAGCCGAAGCGGCCTTCGTCCGGGCCGATTTCACCGACCGGATCCGCGCCTAGGAATTCAACCGCGGATTCCCGTTCCCCTGCCTTGGCGGTGCCGGTGATATGCTTGGTGGCGCGCACCGTGTCCTGTGCTGCCAGCGCATCCAGGCATTCCTCCAGCGCGGCTGCGTAGGTTTGGCATTCCTCGTCGGTGGTCAGATAGCTGGGCATGATCCGCAGCACGCCCTTGCAGTTCGCCGCCGGAGTGACCCGGACGCCGTTTGACAGCATATGCCCCGCCGTCAGCGCCGGATACTGCTGGCTGGAACCTGCCAGGCCCAGGAACGCGCCCTCCGACCCTGCGACCACATTGGTTTGACGGCTGAATTCGATGCCATGCAGCAGCCCGCAGCCGCGGGTGTCTGCGATCAGATCCGGATAGGCGCGCTGCAGCCGTTGGTGAATGTCTTCCAGGGTGCCGCTGCGGGCGCGGATGCTGCGCAGCAGCTCGCTGTCGTTTTCCAGCAGCACGTCAAGCATCGCGTTGGCGGCGGTTGCGGCATAGGCACTGCCGGCAAAACTGGACATCTGCTGAAAATCCAGCGACTTGGTCACCGCACGGGGGCCAAGCAGACAGGCCGAAATCGGCATCACGCCGCCGCCCAAAGCTTTGCCCAGAACAATGATATCCGGATTGCCGCCGGTCCATTCGGTGGCAAAGAAATGCCCGGTGCGGCCGGTGCCGGTCATGATCTCATCATGGATCAGCAGAACACCGTGTTTGTCGCACAGGGCACGGACAGCTTCGAAATAGGCCTTGGAGGCCAGTTTGACACCGCCCTCGGATTGCACCGGCTCCAGGATGACCGCCGCCATCGAGTCACCCTCGGCCGCCAGAGCGCGGTCCATCGCATCAATGTCGCCAAAGGGCACAAAAACCGTGCCTGCCAGTTCGGCAAATTCATTGACCGGGTCGGTATGGGTGACAGAAAGACCGCCGATGGATTTGCCATGGGTGCCATTGACCGCCGCGATAAAGCGCAGCCGCCCGGTCGCCAGACGGGCAGAGTTCAGCGCGATTTCAATCGCTTCGGTGCCGGTGGTGGCAAAGTTGACACGCTCGGTGATGATCGGCGACAGCGACATCAAACGTCGGGCCAGCACTTCGGTTGCTTCTGAAAAATAGGGCTGGACCAGATTGGTCAGCGGCAGTTTCAGGGTTTCTGCGACCGTTTCCGCAACAGGATTCGGGCCATGGCCCAGCGGCAGACAGCCATGGCCGGGCACAAAGTCCAGCACCAGCTTGTTGTCACCGCAGTGCAGCTGGTTTCCGTTGGCGCCGACGACCTGGGTGTAAAGGCCGCAGGTCTTGAGCTTGCGGTCCAGCAGCGGGTTGATGGGGTTCGGCTCATTAAGGTGTCCGAAATGTTCCAGAGGCATAGGCTTAGTTCTCCTGATGGGGCGTCAAAGGCTTTGGGATCTGAAATGACCGCCGCCGAAATTTGGGCTGAAATCGATTTTGCTCAGGCTGATCAGGGTTTCCCGGCCTTTGCCGTGCACAATCATGTGGCGCGACCGCAGGATGTGTTTGCCATCCGGTGCCTGGGCCGCCTTGGACATTTTCTGTGTCTTCAGATGGCGCCCCTTCTGATCGAAGTAATCGATCTGGAACGGCACCATCGACCCGGCCCTGGCCTGGGTCACCGCGCGCGCATAGCCGATGCTGCGCCCGTAGCCGGCGCTGCGCACGGTGCTTTCCAATGTGATGCTGCTGCCGTTGCCGGCGGTGATCGCATGGGTGAAGTTTTCCAGCCGCATCGCCATCAGGTTGGCATAGCTGAAATCCGTTCCGGCAAAGGCATTGGCCTGCTTAGAGGCGGAAATGCGGCGCACTTTGCCAAGGCTGGGCAGCATCAGCCAAAGATCATTGTCCTTTCGGCCTTGCTCGTGCACCAGCAGTTTGGTGTCGCGCACATCCGCAGGGGCCAGAAAGACATAGCGGCGGTCGCTAAGATCCTTGCCGCCCTGCCGGGCCGTGGAGACTTCCAGATCGCGGGTGCGCACCGGCGCTCCGGTGCGGCGCAGCTCGACCTTGGCCATTGCCGCCATTGATCCGGTCAGCTCGATATTGTTGACCGCGGTGGCAACCTCCAGCGCATCAGGGGCCGCCAGCACCAGGCCGGGCGCCAGCATGGCGGTGGCCAGACTGCCGCCGCCAAGGGCAAGAAAACCGCGGCGGGGAAGCCGTGAAATAGAATCGGGCATGAGGGTATCCTTTTCGAAGTCCTGCTTCACTTTGCAAAGGTGCCTGCCGGCGCCGCCTGCAGGCCGTTGGAAATCCGGTAGTGTTCTGAATGGCCGGTAAGATGTTCCGCCAGTGCCCGCACCAGGGCCTGGCTTTTCAGCATGATCTCATCCAGTTCGGCCTTGGGGTCCGACAGATAGGTGATGGCACCGCCGCAGCCGATGGAGACGGACGCGCCCTGCTTCACCACCGTGCGGATGACGATCGAAAGATCGGATTGCCCGTTGTAGCCGATCCAGCCGATCGCCCCGGAATAGACCCCGCGCGGGCCTTCCTCGAGTTGATCGAGAATTTCCACCGAGCGGATTTTGGGCGCTCCGGTCATAGAGCCGCCGGGGAAACAGGAGCGGATGGCATCAACGCTGGTCAGGCCCGGTTTCAGCCGCCCGCGGATGGTCGAGACCATCTGATGCACGGTTTTATAGGTCTCAATCGCGCACAGCTTGGGCACATCGACGGAACCGGGGATCGAAGTGGCGGCAAAGTCATGCCGCACCAGATCGACGATCATCAGGTTTTCGGCGCGTTCTTTCTCGGTGCTCTGCAAACGCCGGGCCAGCTCTGCATCCTCTTGCGGCGTGGCCCCCCGTTTGACGGTGCCCTTGATCGGTTTGCTTTCCAGCAGGCCGGACTGATCCGCGCGCAGAAAACGTTCCGGCGAGGAAGACACAACCTCGGTGCCGCCGATATTCAGAAAGCCGCTGTAGGTCGCCGGGTTGCGCTGGCGGAGAAGCTTGTAGAATTCCCAGGCATCCAGATCTTTCAGCTCGGCGGTAATCTGGTTGGTCAGGCACAGCTCATAGCTTTCGCCGGCGCGGATCTGCTCCTGGCATTTGATAATCCGGTCCAGATAGGCCTGGGGGTCGTGCCGCATGGTGAATTCAAGCGGCGGGCGGGATTTGGCCGGCGCAAGGGCGACCTGCATCCTGGCCGCCTTGGCGAACGTTGTCTGCAGCGCTGACAGGGCGTTGTCGAATTGGGCTTCCTCGGCGTCCTGCGGCAAGCAGACCGCCGCATAGGCCGCATCTTCAAGATGGTCGATCACAAAGAACTGCGGCACATGGCGAAAGGCGGCGTCTTCGGTTTTCGAGGGCGGCGAGGAAACACCCAGGAATTCCGATTTCAGCTCATAGCCCAGCCAGCCGATAAGGCCGCCGAGGAACGGGAACGGCGGATGCCCGCCGGGACAGGATACAACACCCAGGCAACTGCTGAGATAGTCCAGCACCGGTATCTGCCGCTCGGCGGCAAGCGCGGTTCCCTCGTATTCGCGAAGGGTCTGCGTTTGCACGCAATAGGTCATGCTGCGGTCCGGGTCCGCGGGCGCCTCAACAATGGAATAGCGCGACAGCCCCTCCTGCGCGAGGCTGCTTTCCAGCAGCTGCGGACGGCGGCCGTTGACCAGGCCCTGCGCTTCGACCAGCGCCGCCGGGTCGATGGCGGCGCCCAGCTTGTGCCAGTACAGGCTGCGGGCGGGCGCCGCGCCTGCGGCATTGCGGCGGGCCTTGGCTGCGGTCCGGCCCTGATGCGTCTCGACCAGATTCAGAAAGTTGCCGAGAATCGCCCGGCCGTATTCGGTGGCAATCGATTCCGGATGGAACTGCACGCCCCAGCGAGGGGATTCGGTGCTGCGGATGCCCATCACAATGCCATCTTCGGTCCAGGCATCGCAGACAAAGCCCTGCGGCAGCTCCGGGTTCACGGTCCAGGAATGATAACGCATCACTTTCTGTGTCTTGGGCAGGCCGGCAAACAGCCCCTCGCCGCTGCAGGTGATCTGACTGACCCGCCCGTGCATCGGTTGCGGCGCCAGCTCAACCACGCCGCCACCCTCGACGATCATCGCCTGATGGCCCAGGCAGACCCCCAGCACAGGGCGGCTGTCGCGGCGTAGAATTTCCAGGGAAATGCCAAGATCCTTGGCGACGCCGGTGTTGCCCGGCCCCGGCGAGATGATGATTCCATCATAGCTCAGAAATTCCGGGCTCTGCAGAAAGCCGTAGCAGTCATTGCGGATGACATCGATGCAAAGACCATCGCGCTGGCCGCGCAAAAAGTCGGCTATATTATTGGTAAAGCTGTCAAAATTGTCGACGAGGAGAAGTTTCAAGGCTCTGTATCCCTTTACTGCCATAGGCTCATCAACCGGCTGGAAACGCCGTCAGGCTGAAATGAATTGCCCGGATAAGGCGGGAATTGCGGCCCGCCTGTCACCTATCGACTTTGAGAGTTCCGGTATCCGCCGCGGCTATCTAGCGTCGGCGCGAAACAGCAAAGCGGAGCGGAAATCCCCATGCGTACGACGGTTGGTATTATTGGCGGCGGCCCGTCCGGGCTGCTTCTTTCGATTCTTCTGGACCGTCTGGGAATCGACAATCAGGTGCTGGAACACCGCAGCCGCGCGCATGTGCAGCGCCGGGTGCGGGCCGGGCAGCTGGATCACGCCAGCGTTGCCTTCCTGCGCCAGGCCGGGCTGGCCGGGCGTCTGGACCGGCTGGGCCTGCCGCAGCGGGGCATGAACCTGCGCTGGCGCGGTCAGACGCGGCGTATCGACCTTGAAGCCTTGAGCGGCGGGCATTCCTGCATGGTTTACGGCCAGTCGGCGCTGACCTGCGATCTGACCAATGCGCTGGCCGCAAGCGGCCGCAGCCCGGTCTACGGCGCCGAAGATATCCGGCTGTCGGATCCGGAATCGGAACCGCATGTCATCACCTATCGCAAGGATGGCGCTGAACACCGGCTGGAATGCCGCTTTGTCGCCGGCTGCGACGGGGCGCACGGCCCGGCGCGCCGGCTGGTGAACGGCGCCGGGGGCGGCAGCAGCAAGCGGCTGCCGTTTTCCTGGGTCGGCGTGCTGAGCGAAACCCCTCCGGTCTCGCCCGAGCTGACCTATGCCTATCACCCGCGCGGGTTTGCGCTGTGGTCGATGCGTTCGGACACGGTCAGCCGCACCTACCTGCAATGCGGCGCGGACGACCAGGCCGAAGACTGGTCCGATGACCGCTTCTGGAGCGAGATGCAGCGCCGCCTGGGGCCGGATGTGACCTTCAGCCCCGGCAAGGTGACAGAACGGCTGATGGTCCGGATGCAGGGCTATGTGGCGGACCGGATGCAGCTTGGGAATGTGGTTCTGGCAGGCGATGCGGGCCATACTGTGCCGCCCTCGGCGGCCAAGGGCCTGAACCTGGCCATCGCCGACATCCGCGAGCTGAGCGAAAGCTTCCGCAGGCTGCTGTTCGAGGGCCGGCAGGAGGCCTTGGCAGAATATGCGCAAAAGGCGCTGAAGCGGGCCTGGGCCGGGCAGGCCTTCTCGTGGCAGATGACGGATCTTCTGCACGCGCCGCCGTCGGGTGATCCGTTTGAGAGCAATCTGAAACTGACCCGGCTGGACAGCCTTTTGGCCTCGCCCGGGCAGCTAAGCCTGTTCTGCCGGGACTACACCGGCGCCGAGGCTGCCTGACCATGCTGCAAAGACTTCTGAAACCGGGTCTGATCCTGTCCGTGGCCCTGTCTGCGGCGCTGGCCGCCGCGGCACCGGCGCGGGCTGAATTCAACGGGTATTTCGCCACCGGGGTGCAAGGCGGCAACCCCAATTTCACCGACAGCGGCACCGGCGTATTCGGACGGCTGAACTATCGTTTTTCCCACAGCATGGACGCGGCCGCCGGCACGCTGGATCTGTTTGCCGGCGGTGCCCTGCAGGGCAGCGGCCGGGAGGACCGGGCCATCAATGAAACCCAGTCCCTGCGCCAAGCATACGCAGAATACCAGGCAGGCAGCTTTACTCTTGGCGCCGGGCGGCACGTGCATGTGCAGGGGGTTGCAGACGGGTTCATCCCGACCGACGTCGTCTCGCCGCGCAACTTCCGCTTTGCCGTCTACGAGGAACAGGGCAACCGGTTCGGGTCCGACGGGATCTGGGGCACGGTGTTTCTCGGATCCGACGTCACGGCGTCCGCCTATGCCTATACCAACACCCGCAGCAGCGTTCTGCCGCAGGGGATTTACCCCGGTGCTTTGTCGCTGCCGGACGAACCGGTCGAAAGCGACGATCAGGCCTATGGCGGGCGGATCGGCTGGGCCGCAGGGTTCGGCGATCTTGGGATCAGCGTTTATTCAGGCCCGGCCAACCTGCCCTATCTGTCGGCGAATGGAACCGGCGTGCAGCCGGTGGTGCCGCATCTGTTCATGGCGGGCGCGGATTTCGACCTGGTCCGCGGCGCCTGGCGGTTCTACGGCGAGGCCGTGCTGCATGAGTATAAGTCCGGCAGTTTCGCCATTCCCGCAGCGCTGCTGCCCGAAGATGAGGTTCAGGCCGTCCTGGGTGCCGAGCGCGAGCTGGCGGGCACCAGCAGGCTGGCCGTTCAGCTGTTCTGGCGCGACCTGCAGACCAGCCGCAGCACCGGTGCCGGTCCGCTGGTACCCTTGGCGGCCGGCGTCAGGACCGTCTACGGGCAGTATGAAGACCGCCAAACGGGGTCCAGCCTGTCCTACACCTGGGAAAGCGACGATACCCGACGGTCCGCCGAAGCCACTGTTTCCAGCTGGTTTGAAGACGACCTTTATGTGCGGCTGCGGGGCAAGTACCGGCTCGGCTCCCAAAGCGTGATTTACCTCTATGCCGATTGGCTGGATGGCCCCGCGGGGTCGCCCTACGGCACCTTGGAGGACAGCTCCAACATCGGCATCGAATACCGGATATTCTTTTAAAGGAAAGGGCTTAACCGTGTTTCCGAAACGTCTGCAATTCATTCTCGACCGCACTGTCAATATCGCAACCCTGATGGACACCGCAATCGCGGGACGCGAGCATGAGATCTTTTTCACCACCGACGAGCAGCTGCCGCAGTACGGCATCCCGGATGACGGGCTGACCGGGGGCGGGCTGCGGCGTACCGTCAACCGGCTGTGCCACATGCTGCACAGCCATGGCGTCCGCCGGTTCGACCGGGTGGCAATCTGGAAAGGCAACTCGCTGGATTATTTTCTGTGGAGCTATGCGGCGATGCGCCGGGGCGCCATCTCGGTTCCGGTCAATGGCCGGATGCCGGTGCAGAATTTCCTGAACTTCATCCGCCACAGCGGCGCCAGGACAGTTGTAACCGATTGCGCCGGACTGCAGAGCCTGCTGGACAGCGGCCTGCCGCTGGACGGGATTGAGCGGGTCTTTTTGACCAATGGCAGCCTGGCCGTCCCGGGTGTCGAGGTGATCCCGGTACCGGACGCCTTTGCCCGGGCAGCGGTGGAATACACCCCGCCGCATATGGACCGCGATCAGCATGTCATGATCTGCCACACATCCGGCACCACCGGTTTCCCCAAGGGGGTTCTGCACGGGTCGGACAGTTTTATTCTGGCGGCCCAGGGCCAGATGCGGATCCAGTTCATTACCCGCCGCAACCCGGTGATGTTCGCAGGCTGGATGAACCACCATATCAGCCAGGCCGGCTGCATCACCTCGCTTGCGGCCGGGGTGCGGACCCATGTGGTGACGGACCTAAGCGCCGGACACATCCTGCAGTCCATCAGCGACTGGCAGCCGCGCCTGTTCTTTGCCTTTCCCGACATCTACCAGAACATGTGTCAGACCGGCCTGGACGGTTACAACCTGTCGTCGGTCCGGATGTGGATGTCCAGCGGCGACGCCATGCACGAACATTACATCCGGCAGCTGACGGCCAAGGGCGCCTTTTTGCGGCTGTTCGGCAAACCGCTGGTCAGCTCCCTGTTCATGGAGTTCTTCGGGACCTCCGAAATCGGCTTTGCGGCGCTGGTGAAGATCAGTGAACGGCGGACCCGGAATTTCGGCCGGATGGTGGGGCGGCCGACACCGGCCAGCCCGGCGGTGAAAATTGCCGATTCCGAAGGCCGCCGGCTGCCGGCCCACAAGGTCGGGCGGATGATGGTCAAGGGGCCGACACTGTTCAAAGGCTACTGGAACCAGCATGACCGCACCCATGATGTGGTCCGCGACGGCTGGTGGTGGACCGGGGATGTCGGCTTCCGGGACAATTTCGGGCGGTTTTACCAGATCGACCGCGATGTCGACACGGTGAACACAGCCCAGGGCCCGGTCTACGGCCTGCCGGTTGAAGAAGAAGCGCTGAAATTGCCATTCGTGCAAGAAGCCGCTCTCGCGGCCCGCCCGGCTTCCGGTGCGGACGAGGCAGTGCTGCTGCTGCAGATGGCGCCGGGACATGCGGGCAGCCCTGCAGATCTGCTAGCAGCAGTGAAAGCAAACTGCAGCTGGGCGCAGCACCTGTCGGAGGTGATCATCCTGCCGGAGGGCGCCAAACCGCCGCGCGGGCTGACTGGCAAAGTGCTCAAACGCGAAATCCGCGAACAGTTGCGGCAGCAGCCCGCAGCGGACGCCGCACAGCCGCAAACACCGGAAGGCAAGCCCGCAGCGGCCAAGGAACTGGCCAATGCCTGAACGCCACCCGATGACGACGCTGAACCGCATCTACATCTATTATGAAAAGATGCTTGCCCGTCAGGGGCTGAACGGCAATTCCTGCGACTGGTTCGAACTGGAAAACGCACCGGATCTGGATATCCTGCGCCAGGCCGCGGCCTCGGTGGCCCGGCGCCATGCGGCCCTGCAGGCGGCCGGCTCTTTTGCCGGGCTGACCGGGTGGGGCTGGACCCGCAACCCGCAGGCGCAGCCCGACATCCGCTATGTGCGCACGCGGGGACGCTGCCCGGAACAGGCCGCCGACCAGCTGGTGCCGCAAAATGTCTGGGGTGAGCCGCTGGACCACGCCAATGGCCCGCCATGGCGGATCTTTGTCACCGAATATGACGACCTGACCATCCTGCAAAGCGTCACCAGCCATATCTACACCTGCGGAAAATCCGCCAACCTGATCTCGGTTCAGCTGGTCAGCGCCTATGAGGCGCTGACGCGCGACGAGGTCCCCGTTGAAAGCCCGGCCGGGGTTCCGGACAGGGCAAATGCCAAACTGTTCATGCCCAAATGGTCCGCCTGGCGCCATCTGCGATCATTCGCGGCGACGATGCTGGACATGCTGCGCGAAACGGTGACCGCCCCGGTGGCGCTGGCGGGCAACACCAGCAGCAAGCTGCAGCGCGGACGGACCCGGGTGCGTTTCGAAGATCTTGGCCCCGATGTCTGGCAGCACCTGCGCCAGTTCGCCCGCTCCGAACAGATCAGCCGGCACCCGTTTTATCTGGCGGCCTGGGTTGAAACGATCACCGCTTTCAATGCCGCCAGGGGGCAAAAGCCCAAGGGCAAGGTCAAGCTGATCGACAATTTCTCGCTCAGGCCGTTTTCGGACCAGGATCTGGACGGCTACTATGACATCTGCGCCGTGCCCTACGCGATCGAGGTTCCCTCCGGCCCGTCAACCCGGACCCAGCGCGAGCGGATTTTTGAAACGGTTGAGACCCTGCGCGCGGGCAAGGTGCTGGACGACCTTACCCGCTACGCCTTTTACCACAAGGTGATTGCCTTTCTGCCCAAGGTGCTGGCGACCAAACTGGTGCTGATGCTGGTGGTGAAATCGCCGTTTATCCTGTCCAACATCGGCCCTGTACCGCCGCAGATACTGAACGCCTCGGCATTGCAGACCCGCAGGTACTTCAGCTTTCCGCAGCTGTTTCCGCCGGGCAAGATCATGCTTCTGATCACCACAACTCCGGACAGCCTGCGCGCCGTCTTCCTGTGGGACGAAGACGCGGTGTCCTGTGCCGAAATGGAAAATGAAATGATCCCTGCCTTCAAAGATGCGCTGGCGCGCTCCATCGGGCTTGGGGCTGCGGGCAGCCAGCCGCAGGCTGCGGAATGACCGGCGGCAAGGCGCTGCCGCTGCTGTGGTCGGACGGCGAATTCCATCCGCCCGGCAGCCCGGTCTATGCGGCATCCGAACGCGGCGCCACGCTTGGCGATGCGGTGTTTGACACGGTGCTCTGCCTCGGCGGCAAGGCAGTGCTGCGGCAGGCCCACCAGCGGCGGCTGGAACATACGGCGGATTTCTTTGCCCATCGTGCGGACTGCCGCCTGATTTCAGCCGCTTACGGCATCTGCGCCGAAACGGACGCAGCTGCGATCCTGCGGGTGTCCATCAGCCGCGGTGCAGGGGCACGCGGGCTGGCAACCGACCTGTCGCACTACAGCCGGGTGACCGCCACGCTGTCGCCGTTGCCGCCGTCGCTGCAATTCCAGCCGGTTGCGCTGGATATTGCCGAAGCCGCCAGAAACGAGACCTCGCCTCTCAGCCAGTGGAAAACCGCCGCATCTTATCTCGATGCGATCCTGGCCACCGGCACCGCCCGCCAGAAAGGGCTTGGTGATGCGCTGTTCCTGAACACCCGCGGGTTTGCCGCCTGCACCACGATGGCAAACATCTTTGCCATCAAAGACCGCAGGCTGATCACCCCGCCGGTGCACGACGGGGTCTTGCCGGGGGTGACGCGGGGGCTTCTGTTGTGTCTGGCGGCAGACGCCGGGCTGACCGCCGAAGAAGCCTCGCTCACCGCTACTGAGCTGCAGTCCGCGGATGAGGTTTTTGCCTGCAACAGCCTGCGGCTGATCATGCCGGTGACCAATATGGGCGGGACCTCGCTGCGGTTCCGGAGCGTCCTGGCCCGCTTGCTGCGGGACAGGATCGCCCAGGAAACCGGTATTATGCCGGCCCCGCCGGACTGGGCCGCGGATTAATCCGCGGCGGCCAGTTCCTGCTGCATCAGCACCCGGCTGGTTTCCGCGATGCTGTCATCAATCGGGCGGAAGCTGAGGCCCAGCAGCCTCTGCGCACGGTCGCAGGATACTTCCGGCGCCACGCCCAGATGCGGCAGGACATTCTGCAGAACCGGGTCGAATTTCGCCGCGGCCCGCACCATCGAATCCGGGGCGGCACCGGTCTTGATGGCCCGGCTCGGGAACTGCTTGGCAATCACCCTGGCAATTTCAACCATCGTCCGGGTTTCACTGGCGGCGATGACCCGCTGCCCGCAGGCGCCGTTGCGCAGCAGTGCCTGCACATGGGCTTCGGCTGCATCACGGACATCGACACAGGGGAAACCCGCATTGGGAAGCGCCGGATCGCGGCCCTTCAGGAACCGCTGGATGACGCCGATAGACGTCGCGCCGCTGCTGCCGATGGGCGGCCCGAAGGCAAGGCCGGGGTTGATGACAGTCATCTCCAGCCCCAGTTCCTCCGCCAGTTCCCAGGCCCGGCGCTCGGCGTTCAGTTTCGACAGGGCATAGGCATCGGTGCGGGGATCCTCCGGGTCGCTCCAGTCGCTTTCGTCGTAACACAGGCGGCCCGGCTCCAGCGGTTTCATCGTGACCGCGGCGATGGAAGACGTCACCACAACGCGGCGGGTGCCATGGGCGGCGGCGGCGCGCAGCACCCGTTCGGTGCCTTCCGCCGCCAGTTTCACCAGATGCTGCGGGTTCTTCGGCGGGCGGTCAGGAAAGGGCGAGGCCGTGTGGATGATCGCCCGGCTTGATTGCGCCGCCAGATCCCAGCCGTTGTCAGAGGTCAGATCGGCCTCGATGAATTCCAGCGGCAGGCTGTCCTTGCCCAGGTAGTCCTGCAGCGAGGCGCGGACCGGGCCGGCCTTTTGAATGTCGCGCAGGGTAATCACCACCCGCAATCCCCGGGCCAGCAGGGCCGCGGCCACATGGCGGCCCAGATAGCCGCCGCCGCCGGTGACGCAAATGCGGTCTCCGGGCGCGATTGAAAACTCCTCGAGGGTATCCTCAGGCATAATCGAACTTCCTTTTTGTGATAAACGCTGTCCGCACGCCGGACGGGCCGTCAGGCTGTCAGGCGGATTGTGCTTTCGGCCTGCTCAACCCGGACGCGGGCAACGGCGATGGTCATATTGCCGCAGCGCCAGGGCTTACCCAGAACCTTCAGATCGTATCCGCGCGGGATCAGGATCCGTGAATAGATGAACAACGGCATCAGCAGCAGAAACTCTGACAGGCCCTGCTGCTGGCCGAAATTGTAGATCCGGCTGGTGATGGCGTCGATTGCCTCAGACCGCTCGGCGCCGTTCAGCGACCGGCAAACACCGAACCGTGTTGCTTCCCAGACGCGGTCGCTTTTGGGCAGCGGTCCGTCATATTCCTGCGAAAAACTCTTTTCGATCATATAGGTGCAGGATGTCGGCAGCAGCCGCGAGACGCCGACCACCTGATCGGCGTTGTTGATGCACAGGACATATTCGGTTGCCGGCGTGTCGAATTCATCGAACTCCATGCCGTCGTAGCTGTTCAGGTCCCAGCCCAGACGTTCAACGAAAATCTGGTGCCGCAGCTTGAAATGCGCGCGCCAGTAGTGCGCGTATTTCCCGATATTCTGATTGTTCACGATGATAGTCCGCATGTCACCCAAGCCCCGCTTCGCTGAATTTGAGTGGCAGTGTCAGGATGATCCCGGCAGCGGTAAACACTGTAACCTGATAGTTGCGTGCACTCCGGCCGGCCCTGGTCCCGCTGCCCCGGCCGGGAGTGCCGGGATTCGTCCGGCCCTAGTGCTGCGCATCCAGAAAGGCGCGCAGCGCCCGGCCCGACCCGGCCGGCTGGTCCAGCATCGGCACATGGCCGCATTGATCCAGCCAGACCAGTTCGGAATCCGGCAGGGCCTCGGCCAGTACCGCCGCGCCGCTGGGATCGAAAATCCGGTCTTCGCGGCACCAGACAATCAGGCTCGGCTGGGTGATACGGGTGGCAAGCCTCTGCAGGGGAACCGTATCCGAGCCGTTGACCTCTTTCCAAATCCGCCGGTTTGCCTGCGCATTGGCAATTTCCTGACCCGCCCACAGGTTTTCAATCACTGCAGGCACATATGGTTTTTCCGGGAACAACAAGGCGTTGCGCTTCTCAAAGGACTCCCGGCTGTCGACCACCAGGGTTTTCTGCTCTGTCCGCATTGCCGCCTCAAACTTGCTTTCCTGCGGCGAATTCACGCCGACGGGGCTGCCGATAAAGGCAACACTGGCGACCCGGTCAGGAAACTGCGTGGCCACCAGGCCGGCAATCTGCCCGCCCATCGAATTTGCCGCCAGATGAAAGCGCTCCACCCCAAGCGTATCAAGCACCGCCATGAGGTTCTGCGCCTGCCCGGCATAATCATACTCCCCTTCCGGCAGCACGGAATTGTCCCCGAACCCAGGCAGATCCAGCGCGATAACGCGGTAGCCGCCGCTCAGCTGCCGGGACATGTCGATCCAATGTTCCTTGCGCGCAAATATACCGTGCAGCAGGACAACCGTTTCTCCCTCGCCGCCCTCAAGATAATGCACAGTGCCAACCTTGGTTTCAGCCTGTTTCGCCGCCAATCCGGAGACATAGACAAAGGCAGAGATCATCGCCCGGGCGCTCTGCGCGGGCCAGACCCGCAAGGCGGCTGTGACGGCCAGACCGGCCAGTAAAAGGGCGATTGCGAAAGTGATAAATTTCTTGGCCATCTGAAGTCGGGTCTCTGCTAGGGATGCTTCACCCACAAGTGTGGTTATGGTCTGGAAATGCAACCCTGGGTGAGGAAAAGAGCCTGTATCGGCGTGTTCTTTCCGACATCCCGCATAGCAGATCCGCGCAGGGCTGAGCCACAATTATAAGTTGCGCCCAGGGCGGACCTGAAATAACCTTACGTAAGGTTAATTTTTTAGGATTTGGTGATGCAGAATGCTGTTACTAGCGGATGCAACGCGCGCGGCTCCATTGTGGACAGCCTGTTCAGCGAACTTCAGGAAAACACGGATTTTGAGTATTTCGCCGCCTGCCACATAACCGCGGAAACCACCCGCGGCATCACTGCAGCGCAGCAGAGCATGAAAACAAACTTCCCCAAGGAGTGGACGGCGCATTACCGCAGCACCGGCCTGATCGGCTCTGACCCGGTCATCCAGTTCGCCCCCCGCACCAGCCGGGCCATTTGCTGGCAAACCGTGCGGAATTGCGCCTCGTTTCAGAAAAAACATGATCAGGTTTACAAGGCGGCCGGCGATTTCGGCATTCATTCAGGGGTGCTGCTGTCCTCGCGGCAGTTCGATGGCAGCATTCAGATCGTGTCCTTCTCCAGCTCGCGGAAAAAAGCATATTCAGACAAGGACTTGTCCCGTGCGACCTATTACGGTCAGCTGATCGGCCAGGCGGTAAGCGACACCGTTCCCTCTGAAGGCGAAGCCCAGTCAGCCGGCGGCATTTCTCCGCGGGCACTGGAATGCCTGCAGCTTGCAGCCTTGGGGAAATCTTCAGCGGAAATCGAGATCATCCTCAACATCAGCCGCCACACAGTCGACTTTCACATCAGAAATGCGATGGCTGCCCTGGGCGTGAACACCCGGACCTTTGCAGTGGTCCGGGCGGTGCAGCAGGGCTTGATCCTTCCATGCTGACAGCGGTGCGCCGGGTTGCAACCTGATCCGGCCACTGCCCAAAGGTGTTCTTGGCTGCCACCGCTTTCGCTGCAACCGTCATGTTCCGGTTATCAAACAGGAACGGGTCCTGAGCCTGCTCCAGGTCCTTTACCCAGAGCTGAGGAATACGCTTTTCCGGCTGGAGGCCCTCAGGCAGTATCCATTTTGATTAAATTATTAAAAAACCATAATAAATGATTACTCGCGCCATGCTTGCATAGCAGATTGAGCAGCATTGCAGTATCAATAAACGCAGTTTTATGCCGCCGCCCCGGCGGCCCGCCCTGACCCGCAACCGATCGGAAGGGATGCACTCCGCCTCTGAAACAGGGGTGGGTGCCGCACCCCCGCCATTTTGCTGAGGGAATTTTGAGAGTACTCATTCTGGCATATGCCTGCGAGCCGGGCAAAGGCGGTGAAGGCGAAATCGGCTGGGCGCTGGCAAACCGGCTGGCAGGCGCGCATCAGGTCTGGGTGCTGACCCGCAGCAATAACCACCCTGCCCTGGCCGCGGCAAACCGGAACCCGGATTTGAAGCTCCTCTATTACGACCTGCCGCGCCTGTTCACCGCCCTGAAGGGCCGCGGAAAAAAGAACTTTTTGCTGTATTACTACCTCTGGCAGCTTGGCTCTGCCGCCGCAATCCGCCGGTTTGACCGGCAATACGGCTTTGATGTCATCCACCATCTGACCGGCGGCATGGACTGGATGCCCTCCGGCGCCGCCTTTCAGAAAAAGCCGTTTGTCTGGGGGCCGGTGGGCAGTGAAAACACCCATCCTCTGATCCGCAGGCAGATGCCCTGGCGCGCCCGGCTCAAGGATACCACCCGCTCTGCGCTGCGCTTTTGCCTGCGCAATCTGGACCCCGCCGTCCGCCGCACCCGCGCCAGGGCGGATGTGATCCTGTCGCACACGCCGGGCAATTTCCCCGCTGGACTGCAGAACAAAGTGGTGCCTTTTGTGCAGACCGGGATTGAACCTGCGCCGCGGATGGCGCTGCGGAAATCCAAGCCGCAGCGCGGCAGGGTGATCCGGATTATCTATGCAGGTGAATTTGTTGATTGGAAAGGCGCGCTTTTGGCAGTCCGCGCCTTTGCCGCATTTCATGCCGCCTATCCGCAATCCCGGCTCACGATGGTTGGCGCTGGCAACCAGGAGACTGCGATCCGCAAGGTAATCACCCGCAACGGTCTGGATGCCGCGGTAACCCTGACCGGGAAACTGCCGATGGAGACGCTGCTGGGCGAGCTGAACCGCGCTGATGTCTTTCTCTACCCCAGCTACCACCACGGGCTGGCGACCATTCTGCTGCAGGCCATGCTGACCGGCCTGCCCACCGTCTGCCTGGAGGGGGACGCCATTGGCCGGGCGGTGGGTCAGGAGGCCGGCATAACCCTGCCGCCGCCGCACTCCGGCGATGCTGCCAGAGTGCTGGCGCAGGCATTATTGACGCTGGCCGGGGATGAAGATCTGCGGCAATTAAAAGCCAAGGTTGCAATGGATCTGGCTTTGAACAGGTATAATTATGATGCAATCACGGCACGGCACTCAGACGTTTACTGCTCCCTTTTGGCGCAGTCCGGCACGGCAGCCGGATCTGTCTGAGCAACCGGAATGATTTCCACAGCCCGCCCCCGGCCCAAGACCCGGCCCAAGCCCCGCCCGGCAGGCACTCTTTCCTTTTATCTGCGCAACGGCGCTGTTGTCGGGATCATCAAACTGGCGTCGGTGCCGCTGGTGCTGTCGATCTCGGTGCTGCTGGCGCGCTGGCTGGGGCCGCAGGAATACGGCGTCTATGCCATCGCCTGGTCGCTGGCCGCGATCGGCGCCGCGGCGGCCTCCGGCGGGGTGTCGCAATTTCTGACCCGGCGGGTGGCAGAGCTTCACAAGAGCGGCCGGCAGCCTGAAATCCGGCCGCACATTGCCGCCGCGATGCTGCTGGTCAGCCTTGCGGCGCTGGTGTTCCTGCTGCTGCTCGCCGCCGGCTGGAGCGCCCGCGCCCTGCCGCTGCCGCTCACCGGCAGCACCGTTGCGCTGATCTTTCTGGTTGCCGCCTTTATCGGGGTGATCAACATCGGCAGTGCCGCGCTGCGCGGGCTGGAGCGGGCCGCCGAAGGGCAGCTCTGCCTCCTGATCCTGGCCCCGGCAGCCTCGGCTGCTGCCCTGCTGCTGATGATTTCCCTCACCGGCAGCCGGACCGCCTGGGCTGCGCTGGCCGCAATGGCCGCCGGCTATGGGCTGGGCGCGGTGCTGTCGCAATGGCGGCTCAGACGGCTGACCGCAGGGTTTCGCGGCACCGCCGATACCGCCCGCGCCCCCGCCCTGGTCCGCCCGGTCGCCGCGCAAAGCAAAACCTACATCGCCTATGCGGTGCTGATGATCCTGGGCCTGCAGCTGAACCTGCTTATGGTTGGCGTCCTGCTGCAGGAGGAGCACGTCTCCTATTACAATCTGGCGGATAAGGCGGCGCAGTTTGCCGCGCTGCCGGTCGGTATCCTGGAGCTGCTGATGGCCACCCGGGTTGTCAGCCTGTACTCGCAGGGCAATTTTGACGGCCTCCGGAAGCTGTACCTGACCCTGACGCTGGCCGGGTTTGCAGCGGCCCTGCTGATTGCCGCGCCGCTGTATGTCTTTGGCGAAGAGATCATCCGCCTGCTGCTGGGCCAAACATATGCCGGCGGCATCTACCCGGTGATGCTGCTGCTGCTTGCTGCGCAGCTGGTGCGCGCAGCCTTCGGGCCGGTGACGGTGATGCTGCTGATGACCGGCCATCAGGCCTATTGCGTGGCCAGCCAGCTGACCGGCGCGGCGGTTCTTGCCACCGCCACTTGGCTGCTGGTGCCGCACTACGGCTTGCAGGGCGCAGGCATGGCCGCCACGGCCGGTGTTCTGGCGGCCTATCTGCCGCTGGCGGCCGGCGGTTACCGGACCCTTGGCCTGCGGCTGCCGTTGCTATGAACCCTTGCATGTTTCCCGTCACGCAGCCCGGCTTCCCCGGCTTCATCGAAGAACTGGACCTGCTGGGCATTGAACATTGCGCCGCCGCTGATCCCGGCGCCACCGCCTTTGCAGTGCTGAGGGCCGCCAGCGTCCAGCGCTGGCTGCTGGTGCCGCTTCTGGGGCGCGCGGCTGTGGCCGATGCCTTGCGGATGCTGACCCCGATGTCGCGCCGCGCGCGGCTGGCGAAATCCGCCGTGCTGGCCCTCAACGGCGCGGGGCTGCGCCCGGTCTGGGCCCGCAACCGCATCTATCTGAAGGCGCGTGCGCACGCTTCCTGCCTGCACAGCTGGCCATCGGCGGCTTTCTTCTCGGGCACACCGGGGCCTGAGCGCAAGATAACGGTGCAGCTGCGCGGCGCGCACAGCCGCGAAAACGCCTATCTGAAACTGGCCTGCTCGCCGCTTGCCAACACGCTGATCGCAAATGAGGTGCGGGCGCTGCGATCCGTGCGCAAGCTGGACCTGTCCTCGGCGCTGCTGCCGTCCGTGCTGGGATATACCCGGTTCGGCCCCCGCCGGGCGTATATCTGCAGCGACGAGACCCGCCCGGATTTCAAACCCGCCCGCTCCCTGGGCCAAAGCCATTCCGGCTTTCTGGACGAAATGGCGGCAAAAACGGCAGCCCCTCTCAGCGGGCAATACCTTTACGGTCTGCAGCAGCAGCACGCCGCGGCAGCAAAATCCCTGCTGCCGGCGTCAACCGATCTGGCCGCCCGCGGGCTGGAAACCCTGCGCCGTATCCTTGCCCGCAGCACGGTGCCTGCCGCCCTGGCGCATGGCGACTTCACCCCCTGGAACTGCACCGCAACCGGCGCCCGCCTTTATGTCTTCGACTGGGAGCTGTCGGCCCGCCGCCCGCTGGGCTGGGACCATTTGCATTTCCTGCTCAGCATCGGTGCCGCGCCGCCCTTGGGCGATCCGGCGCCACTGCTGCGCCTGATGCAGGCACGCTGGCACCGCGGATCGCCCGATGGTGCCCGCTTCCTGCTGATCGCCTATCTTCTGGACCGGATTTTCCGGGGCAATGCCTGCCCCGCCAGCCCGGTAATGCTGCAGCGCCTGCTGGCAGCACCCGCGCAGGACGCCGCATGATCGCGCCGGTGCATCTGATCTATTTTGCCATTGTCCTGGCCGCGGGCCTCGCATCCCTGGCGGCGCTGCAAGTCAAAGGCCGGCCGGGGCAGCTGCTGGCCGGCCTGCCGGTTGTTGCCCTGGTTTCGCTGGCGGTCAGCTGGCGCGATGTCCAGCTTGGCGCCGACACCCGGATCTATCTGGAAATGTACAGCCACCCCGAACGGTTTGAGCGCTTTGTCGAGACCGCCTATATCGCCGCGCTCCGCCTGCTGCGCCACTTCAGCACCGATGGCACGTTCTACTTGTTCGCCAGCGCCCTTGCCGCCAACCTGATTGTCTACCTGGGCTTTACGCGCTTCAACCCCCGGCTGGCCGGGTTTGCCTTTGCGATGTATTGCGCCTCGCCGGTGTTCTGGACCGTGAACATCCTGATCCTGCGCAACGGCCTGGCGGCGGCGCTGATCCTGCATGCCACGCTGATCCTGGTTACTGCGGGGCGCAGCCGCAGCTTTTTCGCCCTGGCGCTGGCGGGCGGCGGGTTTCACTATTCCGCACTGGGTCATGCGCTGTTCCTGTCCGCCGCCGATCTGTCCACCGCCCGTCGCGCGGCCCTGTCCGCCGGTGCCCTGATCTGCGCTGCCGCAGCACTGTTCCTGCTCTTTCCCTATGTCTCCGCCGGCGCCGCACCCTGGATCGAGCGGTTCGAGGATTACCAGCATTACGCCGCCACCGGACAGTTCGCCTATGAAAACGCATCGCTGAAACCGCAGCACGCAATCCCGCTTTTGGTGTTTCTCGGCGCTCTGCTGGAATGGCAGCGACTGCAGGACACCGAAAAACTGCTGCTGCGCTATTATCTGGCGCTGCTGATCCTGGCGGCTGTGTTCTGGGACAATGTGCTGTTCCGCGACCGGATCTACCTGCCCGCCCAGATGATGGAGCCGCTGTTCCTGGCGTTGTTCCTGCGCCGCGTGCTGCGCGAAGACGCGCTTTTCGCTGTCGGCGGCTTTGCCTTTTTCCTGATGCTGGCAGCCGGGACAATCCTGATCTGGGGGCCGCGCAATGTGCTGCAAGTCTACTGAACCGGCGCCTGACTGCTGCCGCAAACCAACGAACAGGAGCTGACATGAACGGCCTCAGCCTGCCGCAGCGCGACCAGATTCTGCTCCGGTTCTTTGCTTGCCTTGACGAGCACGGTGTCTCTTATTGCGTGCTGTCCGGCCTCGCGGCCGAGAACCCGGAATATGATCTGGACGTGGATATCTCAGCCGCCCCCGGCGACCGGGCACTGATTGCCAGGCTGGTGCGGCAGTTCGCGCAGGATAACGGGCTGCTGCTGCTGTTTGATATCTGGTCCGGCACCTGCAGCCGTGCCTATACGCTGGTCCAGCGCGGCAGCGCCGGGCGGGTGATGCTGAAGCTGGACATCATGGCGGGCTACGGCTCCTTCCGCACCGGCGAGGTGCTGCGCCACGCGGAACTTGCCCGCAACAGAGTCTACAACGGCATGTTCTGGACCCTGTCGCCGCAATCCGAGCTGGCCTATCTGGCGGTCCGGCATGTGCTGAAAAACGACAACCGGGCCTACCGCGCCGCCCGGATCGGGGACCTGCACGCCACCGTGGACATGCACGCCTTCAAATCCGCCTTTCCCCCTGTCATTCTGGACGCGGCCGAGGCCGCAGCAGCCCGCCGGCTGCCGGAACAGGGCGCAGCGCTGCGGCGGCGGCTGGCCCGCTATGGCAAGGCGCGCATGGGCCGCCGCCGCCGCCTGATTGCCGCGGTGCAGGAAACCCGCCGGCACCTGCAGCGGATCCGCCACCCGGTGGGCTGCAGCGTCGCATTTCTGGGGCCGGACGGCTCTGGCAAATCCACCCTGATCGCCGCACTGCACAAAAGGCTGTCACCGGTTTTTCACGGCGTCACTCTTCTCTACTGGCGGCCCCGGCTGCTGCCAACGCCGGGGCGGCTCAAATTCTGGAACCCGGCGCCTGAGAAACAGGAAAACCCCAACCCCCACGATGTGGTGCCGCATGGGCGGGCGGTGTCGCTGGCGCGGCTGCTGTATTTTTCCTGCGATTACATCCTGGGGCATTTCCTGGTGGTCCTGCCCCGGATGATCCGCAAGGATCTGGTGATTTTCGACCGCTTCCTGAACGACATCCGCCTTGACCAGCTGCGCTACCGCATGACTGTTCCGGCGCGGCTGCTGCGGCTGATCGAGCGTCTGGCACCCAGACCTGACATCATCTTTGCGCTGCATGGCCCGCCAGAGGTGCTGCACGGCAGAAAACCGGAACTCAAGCTTCAGGAAACCGCCAGACAGGTGGATCTGCTGCAGCAGATGGCCCGCGAAAACCACCATTTTGCGGCGGTCCAAGTTGATAGGGATATTGAACACATTGTTGATGAGATCATTGAAACCCTCCTGGCGGCTTGCGCGGAGAACGGCGGCAACCACGCAAGAAACCACGCCCGGCGCGGCCCCTCAGGCAGATAGCACCGCGCCGGTCCTGTTTCTGGACTCGGTCTCCGACATGTACGGATCGTCCCGCATCGCGCGCTTCATCATCACCTTTCTGGAAGACGCCGGATATAGTGTGGATGCGCTGGTCGCGGTGGAACACAACGACCCCGCCGCCCGCTATGCCGCACGGGCGGATCTCCCGGTCCTGGTGATGCGGGACTTCCGGCAGGCGCCGTTCAAAAGCTTGGCCAAGGTGATCCGCAACTCCGTCCGTTTTGCCGCCCTGCTGCGCAGAGGTTTTCCACGCCACCGGACCCTCTATTGCAACACTTTCGCGACCTTGCCCGCCGCTCTGATTGCCCGCATGCTGCGCCGCCGCTGCATTCTGCATCTGCATGAAACTGCCCCCGGCCCGGCGGCGGCAGCGGTGCTGAAGGCGGCCATACAGCTGTCCGGCCTGCAGGTCATAACCGTCTCACAAGCCATCAAAGATTCCTGGGGGCTGGAAACCGCCGCGCAGGTGCAGGTCATTCACAATGGCATCCCCGATCTGGACAAAAGCTACGCCGCCACCGGCGACAGCCGCCCCTGGGACATCGCCTTTGCCGGGCGGCTGACGGCGCAGAAGGGGTTTCACGTCTTTCTGAACGCCCTGCGCCTGCTGGACACGCCCCGGCACCGGGGCGCCAAAATCCTGATCCTGGGCGGCTGCCTGCCCGGCGAGACCCTGCCGCCCGGCACATTTGCAGGCTTTACCCATCTGCAGCTGGATTATCTGGGCGAACGCCCCGACGCCGCGGCTTTCTTTGCGCAAAGCAAAGTGGCCTGCATCCCGTCGCTGTTTGCCGACCCCTTCCCGACCACCGCGCTGGAGGCGCTGCGCGCGGGTTGCCTGGTCGCGGCCTCCGATACCGGCGGTCTGCCCGAGGCACTGCAAGGCACCGCCAGCACGCTGGTGGCACCGGGCAATGCCGAAGCGCTGGCACAGGCGCTGGCCGCCAAACTGGCCGGGACAGACCCGGACGGCGCCCGCCAGAACCGGGCGCAATACGAGGCCCGCTTTACCCTGCAGGGTTTCAAGGCACGGTTTCTGGCAGGCCTCGCGCCGCAGCAGACACGCCCTGCCCCGCAGATGAAAGCCGCCATTCTCGGCACCGTCGGGGTGCCGGGACGCTATGGCGGGTTTGAAACGCTGGCGGAAAACCTGGTGCGCTATTCCATGGCGCAACACCGCAAGGAGGCGGATCTGACCGTCTATTGCAGCGCCCGCGCCTACCCCAGCCGCCCGGCCCGGTTCCTGAACGCCCGGCTGCGCTATTCGCGGCTGAACGCCAACGGCATTCAAAGCATCCTTTATGATGCCATGACAGCGCTGGATGCGGTGCGGCGCGGCCACAACGTGCTGCTGCTGCTGGGGGTTTCGGGCGCCTGTGTGCTGCCGCTGATCCGCTTGGTGTCCCGCGCGCGGATCATCACCAATGTCGACGGGATCGAATGGCAGCGGGCAAAATGGCAAGGACTCGCCCGCCGTTTCCTGCGCTGGTCCGAAGGGCTTGCGGTGCGCTGGTCGCATCAGGTCATTGCCGACAACCAGGGCATTGCCGATTACTTGCGTGAAACCTACGGCGTCACCGCCGAAGTCATCGCCTATGGAGGCGATCACGCGCTTGCCGGTTCTGGCGTCTCCCCAGATGATGATACCGCGCTGCCCGCCCGCTACGCTTTGGCGCTGTGCCGGATTGAGCCTGAGAACAATCCCGAAATGATCCTGACAGCTTTTGCGCAGGCCGGGCAGCCGCTGGTCTTTGCCGGCAATTGGAACAACAGCACCTTCGGGCGCAGGCTGCGGGCGCAGTTCGGCGGCCATCCCGCATTGCATCTGCTGGACCCGGTTTACGATCCCGCCGCGCTTTGCCGTTTGCGCTCGAACGCATCGCTTTATGTGCATGGCCACTCGGCCGGCGGCACCAATCCCGCCTTGGTCGAGATGATGCATTTCAACCTGCCGATTCTGGCCTATGATTGCAGCTTCAACCGCTTCACCACCGAACAGCAGGCCGCCTTTTTCACCTCCTCCGCGGCGCTGGCAGAGTTGATATCCAGCGGATTTGACGATACCGCCGCAGCAGCAGCCCTGTGCGACGTTGCACGGCGGCGCTACAGATGGGACCGGATCGGGCAGCAGTACTTCGGCCTGATGCAGGCGGAAACACAGAAGACAAGAGGTCAGAGGCGATGCAGATAGACGAAACAGGGCTGCCTGGGCTGAAGGTGCTGACACCGGCACGGTTCGGCGACGCGCGCGGCTTTTTCAGCGAAAGCTGGAACCGGCAGCGGCTGGCCGCCCAGGGCATCGATCTGGACTTTGTGCAGGACAACCATTCTGTTTCGGCCCAAACCGGCACCCTGCGGGGCCTGCATTTCCAATCCCCGCCCCATGCCCAGGACAAGCTGGTGCGCTGCGGCCAGGGGGTTCTGTTCGACGTGGCGGTGGATATCCGCAAAGGTTCGCCCGCTTACGGCAAATGGTTCGGTATTGAACTGAGCGCTGAGAACGGCAGGCAGCTGTTGGTGCCCAAAGGGTTCCTGCACGGCTTCCTGACCCGTGCGCCGGACACCGAGGTGATTTATAAATGCACCGATTACTACGCGCCCGAGTGCGACGGCGCGGTGGCCTGGGACAGCTGCGGCATCGATTGGGCATTTGACGGCACGCCCGTCCTGTCGGACAAAGACAAAAGCGCACCGGCGCTGGCGGATTTCGACAGCCCCTTTGCCTGGGAAGGATAAGTAATGAAGATACTTGCAGCCGGAGGCGCGGCATGAAAATTCTGGTAACCGGCGGGGCCGGTTTTATCGGCTCGGCAGTGGTGCGGCTGGCGGTGGCGCGCGGCCATCAGGTGGTGAACCTGGATGCGCTGACCTATGCCGCCTGCCTGGCGAATGTGGCCGAGGCTGCACAAAGCTCGCTTTATGCGTTTGAACAGGCCGACATCCGCGACCGCGCCGCACTGAACCGCGTGTTTGACACCCATAAACCCGATGCGGTGATGCATCTGGCGGCGGAATCCCACGTCGACCGCTCGATCGACGGTCCGGGCGATTTTGTCGAGACCAATATCACCGGCACCTATCAGATGCTGGAAGCCGCCCGGAAATACTGGACCGCGGCCGGCAAGCCGGAGGCTTTCCGCTTCCATCACATCTCGACCGATGAGGTCTACGGCAGCCTGCCCGCGGATCCCGCGGTGATGTTCACCGAAGACACCGCCTATGATCCGCGCTCGCCCTATTCCGCCTCCAAGGCCGCCAGCGACCATCTGGTGCGCGCCTGGGCCGAAACCTACGGTCTGCCGGTGGTGCTGACCAATTGCTCCAACAATTACGGCCCCTATCACTTTCCGGAAAAGCTGATCCCGGTGGTGATCCTGAATGCGCTGGCGGGCAAGCCGCTGCCGATCTACGGCGACGGCTCCAACGTGCGCGACTGGCTTTATGTCGAGGATCACGCCGACGCCCTGCTGCTGGTGGTGCAAAAGGGCGCGCTGGGGCGCAGCTACAATATCGGCGGCGAGAATGAGCGTTCGAACCTGGAGCTGGTACAGACGCTGTGTTCGATTCTGGATCAAAAGCGGCCCCGTGCCGACGGCAAGTCATACAAGGACCAGATCACCTTTGTCACCGACCGTCCCGGCCATGACGCGCGCTATGCCATCGATCCCAGCCGCATCCGCGACGAACTCGGCTGGCGCCCTTCGGTGACGGTCGAGGAAGGCCTGGAGCGCACCGTGCAATGGTATCTCGACAATGAGGCCTGGTGGCGCGCCCTGCAGGACCGCGACGGCGTCGGCCAGCGGCTGGGCACCGGCAAGTGAGCCGGCCGGGCCGGCTGCCATGCTGACTGCGCATCTGCCGTCTGGCTATGTGCTGGCGCGGCTGGCGCCTGAGGGGCACCGGTTCTTGCTGCCGGCCGCCCTGATTGGCGCGGTGCTGCCGGATTTCGACATGCTGTGGTTTTATCTCATTGACCAGGGCAGCATTCATCATCACCGTTACTGGGTGCATGTGCCAGTCTTCTGGGCCGCGGTTGCGGCTCTTCTATTGCCTGTTCTGGCTCTGTGGTCCCGCGCCCTGCTGGCCCCGGGGCTGGTGTTTTTTGCGGCTCTCTTCCTGCACATGGTGCTGGACAGCGTTGGCGGCGGCATCCTGTGGGGCGCGCCTTTCAGCGGTCATCTTTTTGCGCTGGTGGAAGTGCCCGCCAGCCAGCCCCATTGGGTGCTGTCCTTCCTGCTGCATTGGACCTTCCTGCTGGAGCTGGGCATCTGGGGGTGGGCCTTGTATCTGTGGCGCAAAGGGAGGTGCATATGATCCTTGTTTTCGGCAAGACCGGCCAGCTGGCCCGCGAACTGACGGCGCATCAGGGTATCACCTGCCTGGGCCGCAATCAGGCGGATCTGTCTGATCCCGCAGCCTGCGCCGACGCGATCCGGCAGGCGCAGCCGCAGGCCGTGATCAATGCCGCGGCCTATACCGCCGTCGACAAGGCAGAAGACGAAGAGGCACTGGCCGCCGTCATAAACGGCGATGCTCCCGGCGCCATGGCACGGGCCTGCGCCGCGCTGAACATTCCCTTTGTCACCGTCTCCACCGATTATGTCTTTGACGGCAGCGGCGATGCTCCTTGGAAACCTGCCGATGCGGTTAGCCCCCTCAACGCCTATGGCCGCTCCAAGCTGGCAGGCGAGGAGATGGTGCGCGGGGCGGGCGGCGCATATGCCATCCTGCGCACCTCCTGGGTGGTCTCGGCGCATGGCAGCAACTTCGTGAAAACCATGCTTCGCTTGGGCAAGGAGCGCGAGCGCCTCATGATCGTTGCCGACCAGATCGGCGCGCCGACCCCGGCGCGGGACATTGCGGCGGCCTGCCTTGCCATGGCGCAGCAACTGGCTGAGGATCCGGGCAAATCAGGCATTTATCATCTGGCAGGCGCGCCCTGGACCAGCTGGGCGGATTTCGCGCGCGCGATTTTTGCCCGGGCCGGGATTGCCTGCGAGGTGGAGGACATTCCCGCTTCCGCCTATCCCACGCCTGCGGCACGCCCCTTGAATTCACGTCTCGACTGCACATCGCTGGAGACGGTTTTCGGCATCCCGCAGCCGGATTGGCCGATGGGGCTGACTGAGATTCTGAAAGATTTGGGAGAATTGGCATGACTGACGGCAAGCCCGGCGCGGGTCGCAAAGGCATCATTCTGGCGGGCGGCTCGGGCACCCGGCTTTATCCGATCACCATGGCGGTCTCGAAACAGCTGCTGCCCTTGTATGACAAGCCGATGATCTATTACCCGCTCAGCGTGCTGATGCTGGCGGGCATCCGCGAGATCTGTGTGATCACCACGCCGCAGGATCAGGAGCAGTTCACCCGCCTCCTTGGCGACGGCAGCCAGTGGGGGGTGTCGCTCACCTATGTGGTGCAGCCCTCGCCCGACGGGTTGGCGCAGGCGTTTATCCTGGCCGAGGATTTCCTGGCGGGCGCCCCTTCGGCGCTGGTTCTGGGCGACAATATCTTCTTTGGCCATGGTTTGCCGGACCTGCTGGCCGCCGCCGATGCGCAGTCCGCCGGCGGCACGGTGTTCGGCTATCACGTGGCAGATCCGGAACGCTATGGCGTGGTCGGCTTCGACGATGAGGGCCGCGCCCGCGAGATCATCGAAAAACCTGCGGTGCCGCCCTCGAACTATGCGGTGACGGGCCTTTATTTCCTGGATGGCACGGCGCCGGAGCGGGCCCGGCAGGTCGCGCCGTCGCCGCGCGGCGAGCTGGAGATCACCGACCTTTTGCAGATGTATCTGGAGGAAGGGTCGTTGCGGGTTGAAACCATGGGCCGCGGCTATGCCTGGCTGGATACCGGCACCCATGGCTCGCTGCTGGATGCGGGCAATTTCGTGCGCACCCTGCAGGAACGCCAGGGGCTGCAGACCGGCTGCCTGGAGGAGATCGCCTATAGCCAGGGCTGGATTGATGCGGCCCAGTTGAAGGCACGGGCCGCGAAATTCGCCAAAAACGCCTATGGTGCCTATCTCGAAGGGCTCCTGAAGTAGGCGGCAGGCTCCCGCCCGTCATCCGCTATCACAGATAGCCTCTTCCGGTTGGGCCCGGCGCCGCTGCGCGGCGCGGGGGCGCGGCTTGCGGATGTATGGGTAACGGTTTGATAGCAATTCCTAACAAATTGAAAACAAGAGCCACTTTCTAGCCACAGCAGTCCCGCAACCATTCTCGATTGCGCCAATAGACCTGCCCTCGACCGGATTCATTCTGCGAGGAGCACGCAATGGCACAGCAGCAAACGGAAACCCGCACTGGGCAGGGCTTTGGCCGCCGCATGCGGCAGCGGCTGCTGCCCGGCATCCATGCAGTGCTGGCCGCCGGCCTGTTGACAGTGGTGACAGCCGCGTCCGCCGCCGCCGCCCAGCCGCTGCCTTCTGCAGAGGTCCCCCCTGCCCTGGTGCCGGTGTCCCGGCAAGTGCTGCCGCCTCTGGCCCATGCCCGTTTCTGTCTGCGCCACCCCGGTCAATGCGCCGTGCGCAGCGGCAGCCCGCAGCCTGCCGGCTCCGCTCAGGCGCAATTGGCCGGGGTGGTGGCGGTTAATCTGGCGGTCAACCGGGACATCACCCCGCAAGCGGACGGCACCGTGCAGGGGATTGCCGATGAATGGCGGCTGAATACGGTGCGCGGTGATTGCGAAGATTATGCACTTTTAAAGCGTAAAAGATTAATGGATTTGGGCTGGCCGTCCGCATCGCTGCGGCTGGCAACGGTGCTGACACCGGCCGGCACCGGCCACGCCGTATTGATTATACGTTTTCGCGGTGGCGATTTTGCCCTGGATAATCTCACAAATGAAATCCGGCCCTGGCGGGAAACCGGATACCGGTTTTTGAAAATCCAATCGGAAACAGATCCAAAAGCCTGGTATTCGGTTGCCGCGCCGCAAGCCGGGGGCGGGTTGTCCTGAGCCCCGCTGCCGCAGGACCGCACTCGCGTCAGGCGCCGCCGCGCCGCGCAATCACGCTGAGGGTGCGCCACACGATGCGGGCTTCCATGGCAAAGCCCGCATTGGCGATATAATGCAGATCGGCGCGCACCTTGTTCCGGGTGGCATCAACGCCTTCGATATACCCCAGCTCCACCTGGGCCCAGCCGCTGATGCCGGGGCGCACCGCGTGCCGCTCCTGATATCCCGGCACGTCAGACAGAAACCGGCGTGCATGGCCGATATAGTCCGGGCGCGGCCCGATCAGACTCATTTCCCCCTTAAAAACATTGATTATCTGCGGCAGCTCATCCAAACGGGCGCGGCGCAGAAACCGCCCGAGCGGGGTGATCCGCTCTTCTTCCAGCGGGCAATCAGCGGTGCGGCGGATTTCCGGCGCGGGGCGCATTGTCCGGAATTTATAGGCGGTGAACGGGCGGCAGTCCCGCCCCATGCGCCGCTGCGAATAGAGCAGCGGCCCCCGGTTCCAAAACGGATTGAGAAGCAGCAGACCTGCGGCGCACATCAGTGCCAGCGGCAGCAGGATCGCGCAACTGACAACCAGATCAAACGTGCGCTTTACCCCGGCAAACACAAATCCGGACAGGGTGCTGCGGGGCGGCGGACCAACTGAATTATAAGGCAGATCCCGTTCCGGGACTTCAAAGTCGAACATTTAACTTTAACACCCAAGGTTTAATGGAAGTTTTAACCATCCGCCGCAATCAGGCGGGTAAACATCAGGCAATTATCTATTATGTCAAAATTGTGTCAATTGATTCGTAAAGTGCGGACAGTTAAACATTCATAAGTTGTTTAACAAATTAAAACGCTTCCCGCCGCCTCAGAATCCAGCCCTCATAAGGAGCTGAGAGCCGCGAGCGTTCCAAATAGCGTTCCAGCTGCCGTTCAGGCAGGCCGAGTGTCCGCCCCGTCACAGCCAGGCGCAGCCAAAGATCCCCGTCAAGCGGCTGCCGGGCCGCCGCCGCCTCAAGCTGGCGCAGGGCGGCTTTGCGGGCCGCAACTGCCTCCGGGTCCGGCGCAGGCCGCAGCGGGTCCAGCCCGTTTGCCGCTGCTATCAGATCCGCCGCATATTGATGCAAAACCGCCCTGCTGCGGTGCAGATGCGGATCAAACAGCGCTGCCGCACCGGCTGGCGCGGCCAGCAGCGCCGCCACCAACCCGCTGTCCGCCATCTCCAGCCGCCCGGCCCCGGCCTCTGCGGCCAGGCGGTGATGCGCCTGGTGGGCCAGATGGCTGCGCAAACCCTGCCATTGCAGCCCTGCGCACAAGGCCGCCAGCGCCAGAAGCAGGGCTTTAGCTGTCATTGTAATAGCGGCCGTAGGCCCTCCCGCAGCCATAAGACGACCCCTCGCAACTGCCATAGGCAGCGGCCTTTTTCGCGTCGAACATATTCAAAAAGGAACCGTAGCACTTGCCGCGCAGCCGCGGGTCGCTGCCCAGGATGGCGGCGGCGTGGTTCACATCGGCGGCGCCCCATTTGGCCACAAAAAACAGCCCGTCCAGATTGTGCAGAACCGCGCGCCCGTCGACCACCGGACCCAGCGGCGGCAGATCAAGGATCACGCAGTCATAGACCGCCGCACAGGTGCTCAGAAGATGTTCCATCGCCGGGCCGCCCAGCAGTTCGCCGGTATGCACCGCCCGGCCCGGCCGGTTCGGCAGGATATGGGCGCCGGTCGCCTGCTCAATACACAGCACATCCTGCCAATCCGCCCCGTCCAGCAGCACATCCGCCAGGCCCTGCTCAATACCGCCCGCCAGCGACCGGGTCAGGCCCGGATTGCGCAAATCGCCGTCGATCAGCATGACCGAGGCGCCCTGCGCCGCCAGCAGCGCCGCGAAATTGGCAGCGGTGGTTGTTTTGCCTTCGCCGGGGAAGCAGGACACAACACCGATGATCTGGCTGGCACCGCGCTGCGGCGCCTTCAGCGTCAGGCTCATCCTGCCGGTGCGCAGCGTCTCGGCAAAGCCCGACAGCGGCTTGTCCGCGCCATAGCGCATGATGGCGGGAAACAGCACTTCCCGCCTGCCAAGCTGCAGATCCGCCGCCTCCGGCGGGGGCTGCGGCGCTGAAATCTTCTCCAGCCCGCCCAGAAATTCCAGCCCAAGGATATCTCTGATCTGATCTTCTGTGCGCAGCCTGGTGTCCACTGCCTCCCGCACAGCGCTCCAGCCCGCCGCCAGCAGCACCCCCAGAATGCCGGCCAGGGCCGTGATCTTGGCCAGCTGCGGCGAACTCGGGTATTGAGGCACCCGCGCCGGGTTCAGAATCCGCGCGTCCGACACCGGAAAGCTCTGCTCCTGCAGCGATTGCTGATAGCGCTGCAGGAAACTGGTATACAGGCTGCGCACGGTCCCGGCATTGCGCTCCATCTCGCGCAGTTCAACCAGCGTTGTGTTGTCCGCCCCCAGCTGCGCGGCGGCAGCCGTCTGCGCGGCCTCCAGGCTGGCCAGCCGTTCGCGGGCTTCATGCACATCGTTGCGGGCCACCACCTCCGAACGTTTGATCTCTTCGAACATCAGCCCTTCCAGCTGGATCAGCTCGCGCTGGCGCCGCCGGGTCTGCGCGTGATCCGCCCCCAGGCTGCTGCGCAGATAGTTGAAGTCCCGCAAGGTCTCCAGATACTGGCTGCGCAGGTTTGCGGTGATCGACTGGCTTGCGGTGGAGCTGACAAAGGCCGAGGTGTCATTCTGCGCGACAATCTCATGCAGCCGGTTGCTGCGGGCCTGCAGCGCCAGCAGCTCCGCCCGCAGATCCGCCACCTGCTTGTTCAGCAGCTCCAGCTCGATATCCGACGACAGATCGCCGCCTGCCCCTGCCAGATTGTTCTCGCGCCGGAAGCTGTCGACCGCTTTGTCCAGCAGTCCGGACTGCAGCCGCAGCTGGTCCGACCGCTCCTTCAGCCAGTTGGTGGCGCGCTGGGTCGCCTCGTATTTCGAGGCCAGCTGATCCTCGATATAGGCATTGGCAACCGCATTGGCGATCCGCGCCGACAAGGCCGGGGAGACCGAGGTATAAGTGATCTGCAAAACCCGGCTGCGCTGCACCTGGCGCACCGACACATTGTCCCGCAACAGGCTGACAGCATCCTGCCGGGCGGCTTCCGCCAGCTCCTGCGGCGTCAGCGGAATGGCGGGCGGTTTGTCCTGCACCCAGGATACAGCCGCTGCTGCCGCCAGCCGCAGCAGGGCTTTCACCCCTTCAGCCGCCCGCCCCGGCCCGGTCCTGGGTTCGCTCAGAAACGCAGGATCCTGCACCAGATCCAGCGCCGTAACCACCCGCGCCGCAATCTGCTCGGACCGCAGCACCTGGATTTCAGTGGTGATCTGATCCTCGTCCAGCCGGACGCCCGACACCCCGGACAGTTCGCGGGCGTTTTCAGCATCCGCTGAGCCGACGCTGATATGGGCCGAGGCGGTGTAGACCGGCGTTGCGGTCGCTCCATAAGCAATCCCCAGCAGCAGCCCGGCCAGCAGCCCCAGCAGCAGCACCGGCCAGCGCCGCCGCGCCACCGCAAAGACCCGCATCAGGTCAAGACCGTCGTCCTGCGCCCCGCCGCCGTCCGCCACCTGCGGCACCCGCATCGGTTCATGGGTCATCTTCTGCATTTGGCACCTGAATACTGGCAAACAGCGGCCGCAGCAGCTGTCCGCAAACGCAGGTGTTGCCGGGACATCACCTAGCCGGCCGGGCTGACAGCGCCGTCCGGCACCCCGCCTGCACTGCCGCCGCCGGAGCTGCCGCCGCCCTGGGTGCTGCCCGGGGTGCTGCCGGTCACACCGCCCGCGTTGTTGCCGCCCGGTACGCCGCCGCCGGTGGCAGGCGTGCCGCCTGCAGCCGCAGCACCGCCGCCGATGTCCGCAGCACCGCCGCCCGCCGCCGCATCCGGAGCCTCAAGCCCGGCGCCGGATACCCCCGGCGCGGCGGGATTTGTGGCCGCCGTCTGCACATCCCCCGAGGCGGCGGTGAACCCCGCCGCCAGCCCGGCAGAGGGCGATTGCGCAACCGCCAAAAGGATGGCCGTACCCTGTTGAAAATTCCCTTCCGCCGTCATCCGGCTTGCGGCCTGAGCCAGGCCTGCGCCAATGGCCGCGGCCTGCTCTGCGCTGACTCCCTCCGCTGAGGCCAGGGCGGCAATCCGGGCGGCGGCGCCGGGATCCGTCAGGACGACCGAGGCAATCAGCATCGCCAGATCGCCCTCTTGGGTCAGAAACGCTGCCGGATCGGCAAGGAACAGCGCCAGCGCCGCCGGGCTTGCCTCTGCCCGGGCCGCGCCACCTGCCCCGTCTGTCCCCGCCGCGCCTTCCGCCGTCTGCGCGGATGCGGGCGGCGGGGACATTGCAAAGGCTGCAACAAAACCAGCCGCCAGCACCTGACGGGTTCTTGAAGAAATCGCAAAACTCATGTCATGACCTCAAATACCCAACTCACGGCGCGGACAGGTCCGCGCGCCTACATCCGGATTATGCAGCCCTTGCGTGCATAAATACCTATCTTAGCCTGCTTGATCGGCGCGCTTTTAATTAAATCCCCGATAAACTGCGCTCCCGCTCCTTTCCCAACGCTCTTCCCGGCCCATTTCCCGGCCTGTCCCGGACGGTCAGGCGGTCAATACCTCAAAGCCGTCATTGCGCACCGCAACCGCACTCAGCTTTCCGGTTGCAAAAGCGCCGGTATCCACGCAGATCCGGCCGCCTTCGGCGCGCACCTCCTCGGCAATTGTGTGGCCATGGACAATCCACACCCCGTCCTGGCGTCGAACCCGCCCGAAATTGCCGTGACCCCAGGCCAGATGGTAATCCTCCTGCGCCTCCAGCGGACGGGCGGGGTCAGCCCCCGCATGCACCGCCGCCACATTGCCGGTCTGCCAATAGGCCGGCAGGGCGCGGATCCAGCTGATCAGCCCGGCACCCATCCTGTTTTGCAGACTGTCGCGCGCTGCAATCCAGTTCAGGTCCGGCATCCCCGCATGCACCGCAGCGATGCCAAAACTTGCCAATGTCTGGCGGCCGCCATGCCGCAGCCAGCCCGGCCCTTCGCCCAGCGGATCGTCCAGAAACCCCAGCAGCATGTCCTCGTGGTTGCCGCGCAGGCAGACCGCCTCAGGGTTGCTGACCTGCAGCCCGTGCAGCGCCTGCAGCACCTGGGCGCTGTTTTCGCCCCGGTCGATGTAATCGCCCAGAAACACCAGCCGCCCGCATTCGGGCCGCAGCGCAATCCGGTCCAGCAGCCGGCCCATCAGATCATAACAGCCGTGAATGTCCCCCACCGCCACAAAATCCTCTGCCGGAGCCAGAGCGGCAAACTCTGCGGCCTTGCGCCTGTTTGCCGTGGTGCGGAACCGGCTGAAAAACCCCTGCATCATGCGTGCGCGCCTTAGTTCGACAGGTTCGACAGATCGCCGTCGATCTGCACGGTGTCGCCTGAAATGGTGGTCGCCAGCCCGAAGAATTTGCTGACCGCTACGGAATCCGCGTTGGAGACATAAACCACATCCCCGTCCCGCACGTCGAAATTCCGGGCCATGAAGAAACTGTCAGGCTTGCGGAAATTGGCCCGGTAAACCGTTGGAATATCGTGCTGTTCAAAGCCCGAGACATCGACACCCATCTCCTTCAGCGCATGGCGGTGCTCGGTGCGGTAGATGAACACATGCGCCGGGTCCGCCTGGTTGTCGTCCAGGCCAACCGCCTGGGCAACCGCGCCGTTCAGATCCACCGCCGCCGCGCCGAACGTGAACTCCCCCACCGTGCCGGTGGCGCCGAAGGCGTAGAATTTCTTGCTCTCGCTGGAGATATTGATGTTGTCCCCCGGCGCCACAAAAACGTTTTCGCGCGGGTTGGCTGTCAGCGCCTCATAGGCGATCTTGGCGCTTTGCCGTCCCCTCGACAGGGTGACAAAGGTCTCGTGATCCTCGCCGGTGATGCCGCCCGCCTGGGCCACCAGATCCAGCACCCGGTCGCCGCTGTTGCGCAGGGTGAACACGCCGGCCTCCTTTACCTCGCCAATCACCGAGGCACGCGGATAGTTCGCCTCGACCACCTCGATCGTGACCGCCGGGTTGATCGCTTTTTCCTCCAGCTGGCGCTCGATAATATCCTCCACCGCCGAAGGCGTGTTGCCGGCTGCCCGGATCTTGCCCGCATAAGGCACCGAAATCATGCCGTCGCGGCCGATCTCCTGGGCTGGCAGGGTGACAAAATTGCCCGGCCGCACCCCGGCCTCCTTGGGGATGAACAGCCCGCCGGACTGGTCCTCGAAAATGGTGAGCTGAATCACGTCGCCCGCGCCCAGCCGGATGCTCGGCACCTCGGCGCTGCTGGCGCCAAAGGTCGAAAACGAACTGCTGTCATCCTTGGTCACAAACGGGATCACCTCGCGGTTCACATCAACAACCACATATTCATAACCCAGCGTCGCCTCATCAGCCTGCAGATGGCTGGCGGATTTTTCCAGGATCGCGGTCTCATCCGGGCCGTTGCGGGGTAAAAAACCGCACGCACCCGCAAGAAGCAGCACAAACAGAAGACCAAGGGGCCGTTTGCAAATCATCGGGTTTTCAATTCCACTCGTTCAAAGCGTTTTGCGCAGGCTGAAACATACCGCATCAATGGCCTTTCTAGCAGAATTTACCGGAAAAAAAGAGTTCTAATAAAATTTTATGATCCCTTTGCGGATCAGGTTGTATAATCCGAATACGGGCATTTGATCCGGTAATGAATTGAAATCAAAAACCACTGTATTCTTCAAAGCGTTCTCTATGCGATCTGCCGGAACCCGCACTCTCCGTCAAAGCCGCCCTGACAGGCAGCTGCCCGGCGGCAACCCACCTGCCGGTCCGGGACTACAGGCTGATCCAACTGCCGGCTGACCGGGGGAAACACCGGAGGAAACACCGTGCGGCACACCGGGGGAAACACTGGACGAAACACTGGGCCAAACTCCGGGCGAAACAAACGTGCTGCATAGACCACCCCTTGCGCTTCCTTCACACCGTTACCGGGATCTCTGCCGCGCCGGTCTGGCAGCTTTCCTGTTTCTGGCGGTGCTGTTCAACGGCTCCGTTTCGCCGCCCTACACACAACTGACCGGAGGCCTGGCGGCCCTGCTGGCCTTGTTCTGCCTGCCGGTCAGAACCACCTCCTCCGGCCTTCGCCGCCTGGTGCGATCCACCGCGCTGATCCTGGTTCTGGCGGCGATTTGGGGCGGGCTGCAGATCATTCCTCTGCCCATCGGCCCTCTGACCCACCCGGTCTGGCAGCAGGCCGGTGCCGCGCTGGACCTTAGCGCAGGCTATCTCTCCGTCCGCCCGCTGCGCACCCTGGCGGCGCTGCCGGCGCTGATCCTGCCGGGGCTGGTGTTTCTTTGCACCCTGGTCCTGTGCCAATCCCCCCGCTCCGCCAAACGCGTCTGGGTTGCCCTGTCGCTGACCGGGGCTGCAATTGTGCTCTTGTCCATAGTGCTTGAGGTGTTTTTTCCCCAGGCACAGGTCTTTACCAGCTACCCGGTCAGCTACGGCAGCTTCTCCGGCGTGTTTGTGAACCGCAACGTTGCCGCTTCATTTTTTGGTCTCACCGCATTTGCCCTGGCCGGCAGTCTCCGAATCCTGAAACCTGCGCATCGGCTGCAGCGAACCGGGCATCATGCCGGCCCGGCCCCCTCCCCTGCCCGTGTCAGCCTGGTGCAGCCGGCGCTTTGGCTGCTGCTGTTTGCGGCGCTGATTGCCATAATCGCAACCCGGTCTCGGGCCGGCGCCCTGCTCAGCCTGCCGCTGCTGGTTCTGTGCCTGGCCATTGTCTCTGCCCACGCGCACCGCAACGGACGCACCGCCCGGGTGCTGCTGGTGCTGGGCGGCGGCGGCCTGCTGCTGCTCCTGTTCGGCGAGCCGGTGTTCTCGCGGCTTGGCGGCGCGGCCGGCGATCCGCGCTGGTGCGCCTGGGCCGCCACATTGGCTGCGATCCGGGACAACCTGTGGACCGGCACCGGCTTTGGCACCTTCGCGGATGTTTTCCCCGGCTACCGGGATCCGGTCTGCCTCGGCACCGAAGGCAGCTGGCACCGGGCCCATAACGCCTATCTTGAGCTGGTGCTGGGATTCGGCCTGCCTGCCGCCCTGCTGCTGCTGGGCCTCAGCGTCCGGCTGCTGCTGAAAACCTGTCTCACCGGCCTGCGGCGGCGTCGCAGTCTGCGCGCCATACCGGTGCTGACGCTGGGCGCGCTGGCCTTTGTCTCAGCCCATTCGCTGGTGGATTTCCCGCTGCAAATCCCCGGAATTGCCTATTACTGCGCCGCCCTGCTGGGTTCCGGCTGCGCAATCTCGCTGCTGGAAACCCCGCACCGCCGCTGACCCCGCGCTTCCCCGCACAAGGGAATCTGCGCCTGCCCGCAATGCCTTGCGGTTCATGCCCCCTGCCCCGCCAGATATAGAAAACACTTGCGCGAATCCCGCGCTTTGGCCAATAGTCACGGAAAAGCGGCGGCAAACGCCAAATTCCGTGAACACGGCCCCACCTGAAAACACGGGGGGCAGGCGCGGATCAAAACGGCAGAGCGGCAGCGCACAGCAGGCATATAGGGCAG
>NZ_JAKFZM010000140.1:0-759 GCF_021654205.1 Leisingera sp. MMG026
GCAGCATTTGGTAAAACGGGCTCAGGCACTAAATCGCTCCGCGATAGGGGTTCTGTGTGGCAGGCGTTGCGCTGAACCGGGATTTGTTTCGCGGTTTTCGATGTCGGGTGTGTGCTGTTGGTCGAGGTGATTTTACCTCGATTGACAGAGGGTTTTGCCATGACCATTCAGCATCCTACACCGACGACACCGCTTCGTGGCCGCATGATCGCGGATATGTCGGCACGCAATCTCGGACCAGCCGCGCAGACCAGCCACCTGCGGGCCTGCAAGCGGTTTGCCTCCTGGCTCGGGCGATCTCCGGACACAGCTTCACCGGATGATGTGAAGCACTTCCAGCAGCATCTGATCGAGACCGGGACCAGCATTTGTACCCGCAACCAAACCAAGACCGGGGTGAAGTTTCTGTTCCGGGTCACCCTGCGGCGGCATGATCTGGCAGCCGAGGTTTTCCACCTGAAGGAACCGGTGAAGGTGCCGCTTGTGCTGAGCCGCAACGAGGTCAAACGCGTTCTGGCCATGGCGCCCGGCCTGAAGGCGCGCGTAATGCTGTCGCTCGCCTATGGGTGCGGCATGCGCGCGGGCGAGGTCGTCCGGCTGAAGGTCGGCGACATCGACGGGGAACAGAAGATCATCCGCATTGTGCAGGCCAAAGGCCGCAAGGATCGCAACGTGATGTTGCCCGGGGACATTCTGGGTTTGTTGCGCGAGTGGTGGACCCAACGCCCCGCGAGCCAGGACCCGGGCGTGCCCGGATCC
>NZ_JAKFZM010000141.1:0-759 GCF_021654205.1 Leisingera sp. MMG026
ATTGATCTCGAGCGCCCGCTTGCAGGCGGCGTCGAGGCGGTCCCGGTCGATCTTGCCGGCCAGCCGGATCACGCACAGGCAGGTGCGGCAGCCCTGCTCCGGGTGCTTGCGCTGGCATATGATCCCGATGCGTGGAATGCTGCCCATTGCCGGAGGTGCGGGCGGTGATGCGGGCCCGCAGCTCATTCTTCACCAGGTGGTGCGGCACGGAATAGTAATGCCGGACGATTGCGATGTGGTAATCGATCCCCGCGCGGCATATCTTCCATTCGGCATAGACGTAGGGCTCCGCTGCCAGCGGTTTCAAGGCGGGCCTGTCCAGCTGTTCGAACAGTTGTCGGCGGCTGGCGCCAGGGTGGCGGGAGACCTTGCTGTTGAGCCTGTCCAGCAACGGGAAAATGGCGGCGTTTACTTTCTCGAGGCTGAAGAATTGCAGGCTGTGCAGCCGCGCCAGGATCCAGCGTTCGACCAGCAGGACAGCACTCTCGGCCTTCGCTTTGTCTTTTGGTTTGCGAGGCCTCGCGAACAGTGAGCTAGTGAAGGCGCCACTGGTTCAAGCCCACTGGCGAACAGCAGTATCGTAGTGCACGGATAGAGAAGCCGCTCAAGCTCGGCATCCGCCATCTCCGGCGGCAGCGGCCAGTTTAAGCCTGCCTCTTGTTCACGCTCCAGATAACCCAGCAGCGTGGTGCGGCCAATCGCCAGGCTCACCGCCATCCGGCGGGCCGACAGGCCCTCGGCTGAAAGCCGCAGTACGTC
>NZ_JAKFZM010000142.1:0-754 GCF_021654205.1 Leisingera sp. MMG026
CACCGCCTTGTTCTGGATGGGATATTCTGGATTGCCCGGACCGGCGCGCCATGGCGCGATCTGCCGGAAGAGTTTTGGCAAGTGGTCGAGCGTCTACCGCCAGTTCCGGCGCTGGACGCTGGCGGGGCTCTGGGAGGAGATCATGGACGCCCTGAACCAAAGCGGGGCCGTGCCAGACGCCCTGCAAATGATCGACAGCGCCGTGATCCGGGCCCATCATCAGGCAGCGGGTGCTAAAGGGGGACTCCGCGACAGGGTTTCGGGCGCTCAAGAGGTGGCTTCTCGACCAAGATCCACCTCCTCGTCAACGCGCATGGTCTGCCCATGAGGACAGAGATCACGCCAGGCCAGACATCCGACTATCTCGGTTTCGATCTGGTTATGGCCGACAACCTGCCCAGTCCCAGCGTGTTGCTGGCGGATCGCGGCTATGATGGCGACAGCATCAGGGCGAACCTGAATGCGCGCAACGTCCTGCCGGTCATCCCAATGCGAAAATCCCGAAAGAAGCGTATCGGTGTCGACCGCTCGCTTTACTGCCTGCGCAACCTGGTCGAGTGCTGTTTCAACAAACTAAAGAACGCTCGCCGCGTGGCAACTCGCTACGACAAAGCCATGGAAAGCTTCCTGGGCTTCATCGACCTTACATCTATTCGGCTTTGGCTCAGACATTTGTCAACATGACCAAGCTTTCGATTTGGGCTTTTCAGGGTCACTACATGGTGCAGTTGATGCTCCGGCGTTTGCATCAATT
>NZ_JAKFZM010000143.1:0-729 GCF_021654205.1 Leisingera sp. MMG026
GTGATGTCGGCACACCACACCTGATTGGGACGCTCCAGGCGTAGACCACGCAACAGATAGGGATAGGTCTTGTGCCCTTTCGCTGCTTTGCTGGTGTTTGGTTTCTGATAGATCGGCATCAAGCCCATCAGCCGCATCAAGCGTCGGATGCGCTTCTCGTTCACAAGGTGCCCGTCGTTTCGGAGGTGCCAAGTCATCTGGCGGACACCAAAGAACGGCGTTTCCAGGAACTGTTCATCGATCCGGCGCATCAACATCAGGTTCATCGCCGTCTCGCCCTTGGGCGTGTAGTAAAACGACGACCGCGAGATCGACAGCAGCTTGCACTGTTTGCTAATGGGCAGGTTGGTATTGGCAGGCTCAACCATCTTGCGCCTCACTTGCCGGTCCACGGCTTGAGCTTTCGTGACAAAAAATCGTTGGCGACAGCCAGCTTCCCGATCTTCGCGTGCAGTTCTTTGACCTGCTCCTCGTCGATCTCTGGGGACTTCTTTCCGCCGCGTTCAAACACGCCGGACGCGCCTTCCAGCAGAGCGCGTTTCCAGCTGTGGATCATCGTGGGATGGACGCCGAATTGGCTGGCAAGCTCAGCCGCAGTTCGCTCACCCTTCAAAGCCTCAAGCGCGGCTTTCGCCTTGAACTCGGGCGAGTGGTTCTTCCGTTTCGACATCTCTGATCTCCTCTTCGTCGAAGACCAGCAGACAACAAATCATAGCTTACGTCAGTGTC
>NZ_JAKFZM010000144.1:0-717 GCF_021654205.1 Leisingera sp. MMG026
TAAGTTCATCCGTGACCGACAACGCGCGGGAATTGCGGCGGCCAAAGATAAGGGCGTTTACAAGGGGAGGCGGAAATCCGTTGATGATGATGAAATTCGGCGGTTGGCGAACGAAGGCATCGCAAAAGCTCAGATCGCTCGTGATCTTGGCGTTTCAAGAATGACCGTCTATCGGGCGCTCGCAAAGGCTGAAACAGAAGCTGACGTTGATTGAGGATGCGGCAAAATAGGGCAGAGAGCCCTTTCTATCGAGCGAACGCTGCAGTCAGGAGCCATCACCGCCCGCTGGGACGCTGGTCTTCGCTTCCAACGGCTCCCCCTCCACCTGCAACGTCTTGTGGCTGTTGGTGTTGAGCGAGACCTTCACTTCTGCCCCTTCGGGCAGGGCTGGGATATGCATCCAGTTTGCATAGAGCCGAGCGAGTTTCTCGCCGTTCACATAGACATGCGCGTGGCCTTCGCCGTCCACGTCCGCGGAGGAGGCGTTTTGAGGTGCAAAGCGGAAGTTCTGCGGCGTGACTTGCAGGTTCCAGCCTGCCATCGGGTCCTTGTGCAGCTGGATGGCGACGCCGGGGGCATCGGGGCCTGCCGCTAGGCTGACAGCTTGGGAATGGTCATGGGCGGTCATTTCACCATGGCCGCCGCCGAAGTGGTCAGCGCTGCCATGCTCATGGCCATCGAAGGTGACGCCATTGCCGGCTGCGATCACGAAGCCGG
>NZ_JAKFZM010000145.1:0-705 GCF_021654205.1 Leisingera sp. MMG026
GCGCAGTGTCATTCTGCGTTGCGCAAGGCTTCTGCAACCACTGCTCGTCGGCTTTCATCCGCAAACGCCATCACATCTTCCATTTCTATGATGTCGGCGATCCGTGCCGGCGAGAAAACTGCGCGCAGATATTGGGTTACGGTTTCCCCCTTGGCTTCCATACTTGCTTCTAATTCCAACAAATGTTCAGCAAGCGGTGCGCCCGCTCCTTCAGTAAAAAACGCAACGTTAGAGGTGAAAGTGACAGGCGTCACGCCCTGCTCCAACAAGACGCGCCCCTCGTCAGCGCGGTAGAAGTCTGCCAAGGCAGCGATTTCCTCGGTCGTCAGCACCTCTTGGTAGACGGCGGCAACATTCCCACGGATCAACTTAAGAAGTTCAACATCAAAGTCGCCTGCCAGTTCCTCCCAAAACCGGTCGGAGTTTATAATTTCGGCCCCCAAATCCGCAAAGCCCGGTTGCAGTTTAGTGTAAACCTCTTGTCTAAGGCTTGTTACCCTTTCTTCTGCATCTGACCAACGCATATGAGCATCTGCAACAAAGGCAACGTCCGCAGCCGCCTCCGAAAGGGCGGAAGTTACGGTGCCGAGCAAAAATATTGCAGCGATAAGAATCTGTTTCATTGGGGGCAGCGTATTGCTGGTTCATGGCGGAAATTTGACGCCATGCACTGAAGGCTAAAGTCACCCTTGACCCAAAAGAAAT
>NZ_JAKFZM010000146.1:0-690 GCF_021654205.1 Leisingera sp. MMG026
ACGCGGATCGCTTTCGATCTGGTTCGATCCCGGGATGATCAGGGGGCCGTCTCCAAGCGGCAAACGGGGTCGGCAGCGGCAATTCAGTGACGCAGCGATCCAGACTTGCCTGACCACTGCCCGGCAGGGCATTGCAAAGCAACGTCCCGAGAGGAATGAACGTCCTGTGAGGGATGCCGCTTCGGCAGACCGCGGGTTTCGTGGAAAGTCTCTAGTGGCTGGCTGGCCTGAATTGTGCGGTGCCAGATATACGCACCCTGTGCCGGCGTCAGCGGACGCTGGACGTGCGCCTGCCCTATCGCAGTGGCACCGGCCCGCTGCATCTTATCGTCGACAGCACCGGCATCAAAGCTGTGGGTGAAGGTGAGTGGAACGCCCGCAAGCCCCCTCTCGCACATGCTCATACGGCACAAAGCTGGCGCGCTCTTCTTCAAACACATCCCAGATTACTTTGTCCCGCATCTCTGGATGCGAGCTCGCCCGGACATAGGCCAGACAGCGATCTTCCAGCCAGGCATTCAGGCCCAACATGGGCATCGGCGGCATGACACCCGCCCTGAAGTTGAAAACAGCCGCCTGAATTCTACGGATGGCCCCCATTAAAAATGGGGGGACTACTGGACCGCCTCTCAAAAGCGCGGCAGGTCCAGAACTCACCTACTTTAGAGCTAGGCCACGCTTCTTCAAAAC
>NZ_JAKFZM010000147.1:0-674 GCF_021654205.1 Leisingera sp. MMG026
GATGACAGGTGCAGTTTGCGAGCTCCTCCCCGATTAGACCGGTGCCTCGCTCTGCAGATGGTTGCTATGAAATCTTTGGAGATCAGTCAGTTCCGACCGCAACACTGCGTGTATTCGCGGCCAGACCCGCAGGAGCACGGATCGTTTCGACCTGGTCGAGGACTAGCCTTGAACGGCATGCCGGAAAGATTTTCAGGCTCAGGGCGGGAAAGTTCAGGACGTGACTGGTGCAGTATTGTCGCAACGCAGTTCGGGATCAGATCGGGGGCTTCAAGGTCGATCTGGTCAATTTCGTCGTCCGTGAACTTGCTTTGACCAGTGTAGATGTCCTGTAACGCCATCAAGAAGATCATCGTAGCCCGCGTCTCTTCGTCGGCCTGATCGAGCAGGCGTTCCCAAGCTTCCGCCCGCAGGCCCATGGAACGGGTGAAGCCGTCGACCCAAGGCAACCACATCGTCTCGTCGCTGTTGGGATCAACCTCGTAAACAGGTTCGATCCAAAACGAGCGGGACATCGCCTCGGCCACCGAATTGTAATGCGCCATGACGGCACCGATCGTTTCTTCTGCGGCTTTCCGGTCAGGAAAATGTGCTTCGCCAGTCTCGCCCCAGACATGGGGCAGCCATTCCGAGGGCGGGATCATGTCATTACAAGCAAGAATGCCGGTCACGTA
>NZ_JAKFZM010000148.1:0-656 GCF_021654205.1 Leisingera sp. MMG026
CACCGCCTTGTTCTGGATGGGATTTTCTGGATATCCAGAACCGGGTCCCCGTGGCGGGACCTACCTGAGGAGTTCGGCAAATGGTCCAGCGTTTACCGCCAGTTCAGGCGCTGGACCCTGGCAGGGCTTTGGGAGGATATCCTGGATGCCCTGAACCAGAGCAGAGCCGTCCCCGACGCCCTGCAAATGGTTGATAGCACCGTGATCCGCGCGCACCACCAAGCCGCTGGCGCAAAAGGGGGACTCCGGAACAGGGTTTTGGCCGCTCAAGAGGTGGGTTTTCGACCAAGATCCACCTCCGCGTCAACGCGCACGGGTTGCCAATGAGAACCGAGATCACGCCGGGGCAAACGTCAGATTACCTTGGCTTTGATCTTGTCATGGCTGACAACCTGCCCGAGCCGAAAGTGCTGCTGGCAGATCGTGGATATGACGCTGATCGCATTCGGGAAAACATGAACGAGCGCATTATCCAGCCGCAAATCCCGATGCGAAAGACCCGCAAGATGCGTGTTGGAGTGGATCATACGCTTTACCGGCTGCGCAATATGGTCGAACGGTGCTTCAACAAGCTCAAGAACGCGCGCCGTGTCGCAACCCGTTATGACAAAACTGCTGAGAGTTTTCTGGGTTTCATCGACATCACGTCAATCCGC
>NZ_JAKFZM010000149.1:0-643 GCF_021654205.1 Leisingera sp. MMG026
AGCAATTTGCGGTATTCTCCGCCTGCATATTGCACGCCGCGGTCGCTATGGCGGATGAGCCCTGGTACCGGGCCGCGGCGCCCAAGGGCCATGTTCAAGGCATCACAGCACAGTTCCGATCGCAGATGATCGTCCATGGCCCAGCCCACAATTTCACGCGTGGCATTCGACCATTGTTCTCGAACCAATGGCGAACAAGGTCTCATTCCTTGATGGCAGCCACGTAGAGCCAGCCTTCAGCGGTGTCGGCATAAGTGATGTCAGCGAGCCGAACACGGTTCGGAACGGTGCAATCGAACTGTTGCTCCAACAGATTTGGTGAGGGTTTGAGGCTGTGACTGCTGACCGTAGTGCGCGGTTTTCGGCGCTTGTACAGGCACGGTGAGACATTGTTTTCCCGCATTATTCTGGCCACACGCCGCTCCGAAACGTCCTCGCCATCGGCTTTCAGATCCTGGTGGGCCCGCTTTGACCCATACCGTTTTTTGCTTTGAGTAAACGCCGCTTTGATCTTTGGCAGCAACGCGGCGTCCCGGGTGTCCCGCAGCTTTTGCCGCTGATCCCGGGCAGGTTGCGGCTGGACAAAGCCGTAAAACCAGCTGCGCGCAACACCAGCAAGGCGACAGAGCTGAGCGATCGGGTA